>NZ_JAYGHQ010000009.1:266630-302808 GCF_034931425.1 Crocosphaera sp. XPORK-15E | reverse complement strand
AGCCGAACCTTGACAACTTTCAACATACTTAGCGCGAATTGAATTTGCTATAAACTATATTAGCATACAATTAGAATTTTGTGGTAAAAGTTTATTTGTCAATCTTCGGGGCATCGAACCCCTCGATTGACCCGACTTTCATCTTTTCTTAGCCTTTTTATTTCATCAGTAGAAAGAACATTTCTAACGACTACATAACCATGAGTTTTAATCAGTTCTTTTTTATTATGGTTGGTTGTTCTCATAATTCATTTAAACTACATTTTTTTTCTATTTTGCCCAAAGAACCTAGTCCATCCAAGACGTTAAAGATATCTTGTCTAATATGTCTTTTTTTAATCTGTTCTCGTAAAAAATCCTCGTCTATAAAACCAGCTAATAAAGCTTCCTTTAAGTAACCAAAGAAGAGAGTTTCTTGTTTTATATCAGGATGTTTCCGATATAATTGTTCTGCTTTTGATGACCAGAATAATTGTTGAATAGACTTTAATGATTCTCTGTGGCTACGGGATTTTTTAAGCTGATTATAACCAGATATTAATTGTAACTTCAGCGAGGCAAATCCTTGTACATTATTATTCAATCGAGACGGATGATAAGGTAAACCTGTCTTCCAAGGCTGTGTGATTTGATTCGTGTTATGTAATAGTTTGGTTTTTTCATTGAGAGTATCATAATGATTCCATTCTTCTTCAAGTTCTCCCATCGAATCTCTTGGTTCTGTTCGTAGAAATATCCAATCTTGTAAATCTCTTTTTAGTTGAAAAACTTCATCTATTTGTTGTTCCCATTGCCAGTGTTTTAGTTTACTACAATCAAGAAGCATTACGCTAGAATTATGACCAATTATTTTATCTTTTGCATAGATTGGTCTAGCTAAAATTGCCTTATCCTTCATATCTCTTTCCAGTAACTCATAAACATCTGATACCGCAAAAATATCAGGATCAATGACAATAGCTTTACCTTGATAACCCATCAATTGAGGCACAATAAAACGGAGAGGTAAAAAAGATTGAGGCACATCTTTGTACCAAGCCGCGTCCCGATTATTACGAATACATCGATGGCCATGATACTTGATTAAATGAGGATAATTTTCTAATTCAATGAGCTTGACATCAAATTTGTCGGTGTTGCTGGACATCCGCTTAAGACTATAGGCAGCAACCTTTCCTGACATTATTTCATGGCAACTTGTGTGAACAAATACAGTTGGTTTAGTAGTCATTTTTGAATATCCTTCCCAAATAAACTATTTACTAATTTTTGTTTTTAGGAGTAGCAATAATACGAATCCATTGTCCCTGCTGATCACCATCCCAATAGGTTTGAAACAGGGATTTTGATTTATTAGTTAAGTTCTCATCTCTTTTTATTTCTCCTTTTGGCAAAAATCTATTTTTTACATACTTATTAATTGTTATGATTTTTTTCTTTACCTTATCCATTATATTGACCGTTGCTTTTCTTTTCTGTTTCTGACTAATAAAGAAATTTTCAACATTTTTACCACAAGTTTTAAGACATAAAATTTTAAAACCGTTTTCTTCCAGCACTAATCTAATAGATTTAGGGGAGTAAAAATATAGGTGTCCTTGCATAGTAGCTGGAGGAAATATAGATGGAGTAATACAGTTCTTAACACCTAAACCATACTGATTAGGTATTTCCATGAACAAGATACCATCCTCTTTCATAATTTGTTTCAATCGACTCAGATGATCTATGGGATTTGCTATATGTTCAAACAGATGAGATGAACACACCAAGTCATACCTTATATCATTATTTTCTGTGATCCCAAACATTTCATTGACAATTTCAGATTTTCCTGGTTTTGTCTTGAGTCGTTCCTTGGCAAAAATTGCCATTTTACTATCAGGTTCATAACCAGTCACTCTATAATTAAGTTCACTAAATAAGCAGATCAAAGAGCCATCTGAACAACCAATATCTAATACGCTCGAAACTTTAGCTTCAGGTAAAAAAGGTTTAATAAAATCAATCTGAGCCAAAGCCCTCTGCTCACTAAATTGCAATCTTTGCTCTAACCCTGTTAATTTATCATCCTTAATATAAAATCCAGATTCATAAAACTGTAGTATTTGTTCGTGATCCGGAAGCGGTTTGGTAAACCCTAATTCTTGTTCCTGACACTCATAAACCTGACATCCCTCAAAACAAGGATGAATCCCTACTAATCTATTTGTTTTATCTTCAGATACCACTATTTTCATTTTAATTATCTCTCCGGTTTCATCCCAATAAAGTAAACAAACCAGTTTTCTCGCCATCCTCCTAACTCATCTACGGGAACAGCATCTAACTTATTCGGCCAAAAACCTCTCATATCGTTTCTTCTGGGATACATATTAAAATTTGCGTCTATTTTGTCTAATTCTTTAAAGAGAAACGAAAGACAGTCTGGAGAAAACCGCCAATAGTCTATAGGAACTGGATGATACCTCCAAGACCACACAGTTGATATGTAACATAATCCTCCTGGTTTGAGCAGACGAGTTATTTCTTGTGAAGCTAACCAAGGTCTATCAATATGCTCAAAAGTTTGATGAGACACTATTAAATCAACACTTTCAGGCTCTAAATTAGTTGTCTGAGTAATATCTGCGACAATAGTTGGTAAGTTAGGATTATCTTCAATATCTATATTAAAATAATCTAGTTCAGGAAAAAAATCCTGAGAATTTAAAGTATTAGAACCACCTATCTCAAGCATCTTCTTATAACTTTTGCTTTCTGGTAAAGACTCAAAGATACTTCGACAATGTTCATGAGAATTAGGAAAAGAAACAGCTTTCGTTAGCAGGGTTTCTCCTTCTTTCATTGGTCGAGTTTTATAAGAAGGCCAATTAGTAGTGTCTTGAGTATTGTTTATAGTTTGGAGAGGATAGTGTTTTTTTTGCTCGAAGTACGGATCAACCTTGGTCAAGAGTTTATATAGACCCTTTGCTAATTTTTTCTTGAGGATGGTTTTATAATTATTTTTCATGAAATTTAACACTAAATGGCTTACTTTAAGTATATATCAAAACTTAGATCACGTCAAACTATTGAGAACTTATTTGAAGTAATTCAAATGTCAACTTATACCAGAAGTTGCTTCCCATTGACCGAAAATTTGTATAGAAGCACTAGTAAACATCTCACTAACCATTTTAAATTTATAAACATTATGGTATCGGCACAAGTATTCCCCATGTCCATGAGTTGAGGAAACTTCTAATACAGAAATTGCCAATGAATAAATTCCTGCTCCCAAATTCATTTTACCCAAATTAACAGCAACATGAGCTTTTCCCCCTGGATTTTCAAAGGTAGTTCCATTGAAGGCCGAGCTACACATCGCTACATTTTGCAACTCTTGATCCATAATCATTATAGCGATATTGAAAGATTTGACATCGGAATCAATGCTGAGATCAAGGTGAATAATTAGCTCATCTAAATAGTTAATACTGTCGATCCCTTTTTTGCCATTACTTTCAAACTCAAGGTGATCAATTTTCGCTTTCCCACTGCCACTAACAATAGCTTCTTCTCCTTGAAAATATGAATAAAATTTATCAATTCCCTTAGCAACATCTCCACCTTGAAATACGCAACTACCATGATCCATAACCATAATGTCTGAACACACCCTTGATATTTGAGGCATACTATGGGAAACCAAAACCACAGCCGCATTTTCTATCATCTTTTGAATTGAATTAAAACATTTAGCTCGAAATCCAATATCTCCCACCGCCAAAACTTCATCAAGTAACAAAACATCGGGTTCCATTTGAGCAGCTACCGCAAACCCCAATCTAACTTTCATTCCAGAACTATAGTTAACTACAGGGGAATCAATGAACTCCTCCAACTCAGAAAATTGAATAATATCATCCAGCTTTCTATCAATTTCTGCTTTAGTAAAGCCTAGAACAGCACCGCGACTGTATATATTTTCTCGACCGGTTAAAATTGCATTAAATCCAGCACTTAGTTCAATTAAAGACCCGATTCTTCCCCGAAGTTCAATCCTTCCTTTATCTGGCTTAATTAATCCATTAAGTATTTTTAAAAGGGTACTTTTTCCGGCCCCATTTGGGCCAATTAATCCTAAACATTCACCACGACGTAACTCAAAAGAAATATCATTGACTGACCAAAATTCTCCTTTCCGTAATTGATGTTCATATTTACGTCCGACTACTTCTGAGGCAATATCCTGTACCCCATACCAGAGGGACTGTTTAAGGTCACGACAAAACTTTTTTGAAACATTTTCTACTTTTATAAGAGCTTCATCAGTCATCTAAATTTAATCTCCTGATTTGTAATTATAAGATTGAAATATAAGTTAATTAACCTTAACAGGTTAATTAACTCAGGTTACACTTGTGCTACCTAAAGAATAGGTAATCGGCTTTCTTCAACAAAATATCATATACCAAGCCAAACAGATTAACAATTCTTAGTGATTTCGTTGTAATCTAGCCATTATATACCACACAAATCCCTGTTTGGGGAAAACTTGGAGAGACTAGAAAAGTCCGATACTTTTTGCGGCCGGGCAGTCCGTGTTCTGGAAAGAAACCAGAAAACATAAAAAGCTTGTGGAGTCGGTCTGACGGGGGTGTTAAGCAATTAACTAGGCGTTAATTGGCGATCTCGAATAAGCAAGAATCTCCCGCTACATCCCGTAGCGATTAGCGGTGAGAGTGTCAACAACACTAACTTACATTCCAATCTCCCCATAGCTGTATCCGCGCTCCACAATAAAATTCACCAATAACATCAAAGCGATTGATATTGTTATATAAGCAAAACTCTTCCCCATTATTTTTGTCGGCAATGAGTGCAGTTAAAGCATAGCTACCTGGGGTTAAATTTACTTTTCCAAGGTTTAGAGATATGTTCATTGTTGAGCCTGTATTCGTGAAATTAATGCCATTAAAAAATGAGTTACAGTAAACAATATCTTCTAGCTCTTGGCTCAGAATTTTTACAACAATACAAAATTCCTTGATATCTTGATTAATTGTACAATTAAAGTTAAGTATAACTTCATCTAGATAGTTGATTGATTCTAAACCTTTCTTTCCATTACTCTCAAGTTCAACTTTATGGATCACCGCTTTACCAGTGCCAAAAGTGATTTTTTCTTCTTTGGCAAAATGCGAATAAAAATTATTAATTCCTCTGGCTACATCTTTCCCATGAAAAGTACATTGACCACGATCCATAACTATGATATCAGAGCAAACTCTAGAGATCTGAGGCATACTGTGAGATACGAAAACTACTGCTGCATTCTGAATCATCTTATAAATAGCATTAAAACACTTAGCGCGAAATCCTACATCTCCAACAGCTAACACTTCATCTAGTAGTAAAACATCTGGTTCCATTTGAGCAGCAACGGCAAACCCTAGCCTCACTTTCATTCCTGAGCTATAGTTAACTACCGGAGAATCAATAAACTCTTCTAACTCAGAAAATTCAATAATGCTATCGAGTTTTTTATCAATCTCTGCTTTAGTAAAACCTAATACTGCTCCCCGACTATAGACATTTTATCTTCCTGTTAAAATAGCATTAAATCCAGCACTCAGTTCAATTAAAGAACAAATTCTGCCCCGCATTTCTATTCTTCCTTTGTCTGGCTTAATTAATCCATTAAGTATCTTTAAAAGGGTACTTTTTCCGGCCCCGTTTGGACCAATTAATCCTAAACATTCACCACGACGTAACTCAAAAGAAATATCACTGACTGACCAGAATTCCCCTTCCCGTAATTGATGTTCATATTTACGTCCGACCACTTCTGAGGCAATATCTTGTACCCCATACCAGAGGGACTGTTTAAGGTCGCGACAAAACTTTTTTGAAACATTTTCTACTTTGACAAGAACTTCATCAGTCATCTAAATTTAATCTCCGGATCTGTAACTATAAGATTGAAATATAAGCTAATTAACCTTAACAGGTTAATAGAATCAGGTTACACTTTTGCAACCTCAAGAATAGGTAATCGGCTTTCTTCAACAAAATATCATATACCAAGCGAAACAGATTAACAATTCTTAGTGATTTCGTTGTAGTCTAGCCATTATATACCTTAAACCTAAATGATTACTATGGTAACAGTTGCTATAATTCCGGCCCGTGGCGGGTCAAAAGGGGTTCCTCGTAAAAATATCCGTCCCTTAGCAGACAAACCCTTAATTGCCCATTCTATTCTCGATGCCCAAGAAGCGCAATGGGTGGATCACGTTTATGTTTCTACGGATAATGAAGAAATTGCCGCAATTTCAGCTACTTATGGGGCAAACATTATCCCCCGTCCCCCTGAATTGGCCAATGATACAGCTTCTTCTGAATCGGCTTTAATTCATAGTCTACAACACTTAGAAAATCAGGGAATTATACCGGAATTAATTGTTTTTCTACAATGTACTTCTCCCATTAGAACAGGTTTAGAGATTGATCAGGCGATCGCAAAACTAAAACAGGAACAAGCGGACTCCCTTTTATCTGTCTCTCCTTCTCATCGCTTTCTCTGGGAGGAGGTTGACGGGGTTGCCCAATCTATTAACTATGATTATCGTCATCGTCCCCGTCGTCAAGATATGAACCCCCAATATGTGGAAAATGGCTCAATTTATATTTTTAAACCTTGGATACTGAAAGAAACAGGAAATCGACTGGGGGGCAAAATTTCTCTGTTTGTTATGAGTGAAATGGCGGCTTTAGAAATTGATTCTGTGGATGATTTTGAGATGATAGACTTTTTGATGAGTCATTCTAATTAACTTTATGGAGATTTTAGTCTTAAGTAATGGTCATGGAGAAGATCAAATCGCTGCTCCTATTGTAGAAGCTTTACAAACTTTTCCTACGGTTTCCCATATTGCGGCTTTACCCTTAGTAGGGGAAGGTTATGTTTATCAAAAGCTCAATATTCCTATTATTGGCACGGTTAAAACTATGCCTTCGGGCGGGTTTAATCAAAATTTAGGGCAACTTTGGCGCGATGTTCAAGGGGGACTATTAGCCTTAACTTATCATCAATATCAAACTATTCGTCAATGGGGAAAAACCGGAGGCAAAATCTTGGCCGTTGGGGATATTGTGCCATTATTTTTGGCTTGGTTAAGCGGTGCTGATTATTGGTTTATAGGAACAGCTAAATCTGAATATTATCTCAGAGATGAAATGGGGTGGTTGTCTTCAACTTCTAATCTTGATCGTTGGTTGGGATCAATGTATTTTCCTTGGGAACGTTGGTTAATGAGTCGTCCCCATTGTCGGGGGGTTTTTCCTAGAGATACTTTAACGGCCAAAATTTTACAACAGTGGCCAATTCCTGTCTTTGACTTAGGTAATCCGATGATGGATGGATTTTCTCTCAGTCAACCCATAAATGTCAATTTAACCACTAATCCCCTCATTATTCTATTATTGCCTGGCTCAAGAATGCCTGAAGCTCAACGTAATTGGCAAATCATCCTAGAAGGGGTTCAAACAGTGATGACGGCCTTTTCTGGTCACTCTCTTATCTTTTTAGCTGCGATCGCTCCTAGCCTCAATTTAACCCCTTTCCAGCAAGATTTGATGGCTAATGGTTGGATATTTCAACCTTCAGGAAACATCCCCCTTGAGCTTCAAGATGCTGAGGCCTTAACCTTTACTCAAAACAACGCAACTCTGATCCTCACTCAACATAGTTATCGAAATTGTTTACAATTAGCTCATGTTGGCATGGCCATGGCCGGAACCGCCACCGAACAATTTGTCGGCCTCGGTAAACCTGTCCTTATCTTTCCTGGAGAGGGGCCACAGTTTACCCCCAAGTTTGCTGAGGCACAAACTCGCTTATTAGGTTGTTCTGTCACTTTAATAGAAACACCCAAGCAAGCAGGTAATATGCTGATCACCTTGCTTAAAGATCCCCAAAAATTACAACTAATTGCCGAAAATGGTCGAAAACGCCTGGGAAATCCAGGGGCGGGGGCGAGAATTGCTGAATGTTTAGATCTCTTGATTAAGTAACTCAGCGATCGCCTGTTGTCGATTATGGTTTTCCTGGGGCAAGGTTTGACGCGCATCAGTAATTAACCAATCGAGGGCTGCTGCTTGGACATCAATGGCGGCCCCTGTTTTATCCACACAGTACCGCCCAAAGACCAGTTTATCAACAAGGCGAACCCCTGGCCCTAAACGAGAGTATTCAAAAATGACGCTATTATCGACAGTAGCACCGCTACAAATCCAACAATTAGGGCCAATCATACTGGGGCCAATAATTGTCGCCCCATCTTCAATATGAGTCATACCGCCGATGTATACGGGCCCTTGAATATTAACTTTATCCCAATTAACCGCCACATTTAACCCAGTATAAATCCCAGGTTTAACCTCAACGCCGGGAATTTGGACATTTTGGATTTCCCGTGATAATACCCCGCGAATAGCGTGCCAATAATCCGGTACTTTCCCAATATCAACCCATTCAAAGTCCATATTAACGGCATAGAAGGGCGCACCCTTGGCCACTAAGGTTGGAAATAACTCACCCCCAATATCATATTTTTGATTGGGGGGAATATAATCAATAATTTCGGGTTCAAAAATATAAATCCCTGTATTAATATCGGTGCTAAGAGCTTCTTCAATGGAAGGTTTTTCTTGGAAAGTTTGAATCCGCCCTTCTTCATCGCTAACAACCACACCGTAACTGGAAACCACTTCTCTCGGTACTGATTTTGTAATAATTGTGGCGATCGCCCCTTTTTCTTTGTGCCATTTCACGGCTGCCGTTAAATCCAAATCAATCAAAGCATCGCCACATAAAACAACAAAAGTATCATCAAAAAAAGGATTAAAATCTTGGATACGTCGTATTCCCCCTGCTGATCCCAAGGCTTCCCCGACTAAATCTCCATCTACGATGCGTCCCTCAAAGGAATAGGCAATTTGCACCCCAAACCTCTGGCCATCACGGAAATAACTTTCAATTTCTTCTGCGAGATGACTGACATTTACCATGATTTGGTCAAAGCCATGCTGTCGTAAGAGTTCCAGCAAAAACTCCATCACAGGCTTTTGAAGGATAGGGATCAGGGGTTTGGGGATCGTGTGGGTAATGGGACGGACACGGGTTCCTTTACCAGCGGCCAGAATCATGGCTTTCATGAATACTATTTCCTCAATCTTTGCCACAAACGTTTAAGGTGACAATGGCCAGTTTACCATTTAGCCTTTAAAAATCCTGAAGATAATTTTATTCAATTGCCGAAAGGACTTGAATTTTGAGATCTTGGTAAAATTCTGATTGGGATAATTCCACCTTAGATTGGGAGGATAATAATAAAAGGGCCCAGAAGATGCCAACTCGATCTTGTTTACTCTCTCCGTCATGAGGAGGCTGGACTTGATGCCATCGGTTTAATAATTCTTCAAGCTCGAATTGAGATTGAGAGTTAGTCAATTCTAGTAACTGTTCCTGGAAAAATTGATCGAGTTGGGCCGCTAATTCCGTTAAATTCTCTTGATGGGCTAATTGAGTCACAATTGCCATGGCTTCTCGTTGTGATTGAAGACGAGGTGTCTGGCGGCGACGAGGAGAGGGGGTTGATTTTTCTAATTCTTCGGCAATTTCTTCAATCTGGGTAATAAGTTCTTGAAGGGTGACACGACGTTGGCGAGTCGGTGGGGCCGCACTGCGACGACGCAAATGTTTTTCGAGATCAAAGCCGCGAAAATGTCTACGGGTTTCATCCGTAATTTCCTCTAACTCAATTAATTCTTCTGTTTGAGGATCATTGTTCCCCAGTTGCTCTAAGGTATCGGCCTTAAAACGAACCAACATTGAGGCCCATAAAAAGGCTTGACCGGACTTTGGTAGAGTTGCCTGTTGATAGATATTGTCTGAATATTGGGTTATTCCCAATTCATTTAAAAAGCGATCAATTACGTCAATGACTTGAACATCCCAAGGATCAATTTCTCCTTGTTGAGCCAAGTTAATTAAGGTGGCGATCGCCTCGGTAGCAGAGGATGAAGTCATTTTGTCTAAAATTGATCCGCTTGATAGGTATAAAATTGCTGAAAGGCCCCAATGGTTTCAAATTGATAATTGGGAACCGGGGAAGGCAAAAATAATTCTGTTTCATAAATACTGAACAGGACATAATTCTGGCGAATGGTTTTGTTGGCAATCACCTTTTGGATATGGGGTCTTCCTGTATCCACGAAGGTTTTACAGTAGCTAGAGAGAAAACCCCCGAAGTTTCCAGAGGCTTGAACACAAACTTCTTGTTTCAAATAGGTGGTGAGGGCTTCTGTGGCATAACTTTCGTAGTCGCTTTGTCCAGGGTTCGTAAGGATCAGACAGGCTCCGACCCCTCCTAAAGCAACTCCGCTAAAAACTGTTACTAAATGTAACGCTTCCATGATCTTTGGTTAGGATTGACTATAGGTTTGAGATTAGCTTACTGGAATCAACCTTAGTTTAACTAAACATTAAATAAAAAAACCTGTGTTATGATAAACTATAGTTATGGCGAGCGTAGCCAAGTGGTTAAGGCAGCGGATTGTGGTTCCGCCATTCGTGGGTTCAAGTCCCATCGTTCGCCCTCAGTCTTCTCGATGAAGGAAAGAGGTTTTCAGCAAAACCCCTGCTTATGCAACCGATCCCGACGGTTAGGACATTTTCTAAACTTTTGCAAACAGGGATAGACAAAGTAATCTAAGCATAGGATAATATAACTATTCGGTTATATAGGAATGGTTATGGTTAAGACTCCAATTAAACCAAGCGCAGAGCAACTGAAACCTGGAACAAAAGCACCCACCGAGGAAACGCTGCTCACTCCTCGCTTCTATATTACAGACTTTGAAACCGCCGCTAATCTTTCTTTAACGGAGCAAGAGTCAGAGTTACAAGCGATGTTGACGGAAATGCGGAACGACTACAACCGTAATCATTTCGTCCGTGACGATGATTTTAAGGGAGGTTGTTGGGATAACTTAGATGAAACCACCAAAGAGGGGTTTATTGAGTATTTAGAACGCTCTTGCATTTCGGAATTTTCTGGATTCTTACTGTTTAAAGAATTATCCCGTAAACTCAAAGGCCGCAATCCTATTCTATCAGAAATGTTTCATTTAATGGCCAGGGATGAAGCGCGTCATGCTGGTTTCTTAAACAAAGCAATGGCTGATTTTAATCTATCCTTAGATTTAGCCACTGTTACCAAAACTCGCACCTATACATTCTTTCCTTTAGAGTGGGTAATTTACACCGTTTATCTCTCTGAAAAAATTGGTTATTGGCGTTATATAATCATCTTCCGTCACTTAGAAAAGCATCCCGAAAAGCAATTTTATCCAATCTTCAAGAAGTTTGAAAATTGGTGTCAAGATGAGAACCGTCATGGGGATATTTTCAACGCTTTATTACGTTCTCAACCTAAACTTTGGAACACTTGGCAATCTCGTTTATGGAGTCGTTTTTTCCTCCTATCTGTGTTTGCAACCCATACCTTAACGGTGCATGAAAGAGCTAGTTTTTATGAGTCTTTGGGGTTAGATGCAACGGAGTTTGATAAGGAAGTAATTCGCAAAACCAATGAAACTTCTGCCAGAGCATTTCCCAGTGTTTTAGATGTAGATCATCCTGAGTTTTATCCCCGTTTACAACGCTGTTCTGAACGCAATCAGCAAATGAAAGCCATTGAAGAAAGCAACGGCAATAAAGTGGTTAAAACTTTGCGTAAAGTACCTTTAATTGCGGGTATTGTTGGGGATTTATTACGGATTTATTTACTTAAACCCATTGATGCAGAAGCATTACGGGGAACAGTTCGTTAATTTAATTATGGTAGGGTGGGCAATGCTCACCCTACGGTTTTTATTTTTGTGGTTAACTTGACCATAGGTAAGTTTGTAGAAGATGATTTTCCAAAATAAATTAAGTGGTCAGACCCGTTGATTGGACAATTGGCATACCTGCTGCTGATTTGATAGCTCAGGGAAAGCGTTTTCAGGGTAATTTTCCTGTTACTCAAGCTAAACCGAGAGAAGTGCTATATCGTAGCGATAACGTCAATATTACAAGCTATATTGTGTATGATGATAATGGAAAAGCAATTAAGCGAGTAGACTTGAGGGGAAGATCCCATGCTGATATACCTACACCTCACGTTGTCGAGTACAATCATAACAAAAGTCCGAGAGGAACTATATTTGTCCAAGCCTCAAGAACTGTTCGCCCTGCCAGAATGGATGAAATTCCTTAACCATGATACTAAAACCAGCAATAAGAGACTTACGACCTGATATTGATAACCTGAAGAATTTTCAACGGTGGAAAGCTATTAATGGGGAAGATTTTTCTCCTTGGGATTATCTTTTTCGAGCGTCTCGTGCAGAAGTTGCCATCATATTAGCGACTCTTTTTTGTCCAGAATTTATCGAATATGATGGAGGAATTTTTCTGGCAGAAGCTTTTGATCAGGCTATTTATCAACAGTGGAAACAACAACTCGGAAATGATATCAAAGCAATTGAAAAAGTAATGAATCATCAACATATCGATGATTTATTTTCAGGCAGTAATCGAGTTGGAATTAATAATCTTTGTTATCTAGGACAAGCCATCAGACAAATGTGGGAAAATCACCTCAAATTAGTTTATCCTCATTTGCGATTTGTTGTTTGTTGTGAACATGACGAGGACACTGTAACTGTGACGTTTTACCAGTCTTATTTTTAGATTATTATTGTTTAATCTGCCTTTTCTCTCTAATGCTTTAATTCAGAAAGAATTATAAACTTATTACTGTTGTTTTTTTCGGATTAAACTTAACAGCAAAGCAAATTTTCAAAGCAGGAGTTCAATCTAATGAATAGAAAAAAATTCAACCTTAAATATAATTTATTTTCAGTTTTAGGTATTTCAATTTTAAGTGTAACTGTTGCCTTACCCTCCTATGCTGATGATCCCACAGGGAGTTATTTTGATGGTACAGAAATTAAATGTCCAGGAATTCCCTTTGCAGAATCTACTGTTGTTCAATGTAATACAATTGCTTTTGAAAATGCAGATCGAGAATTAAATCAACTATACCAACAATTAATGAAAACCGCAGATACCAAGGAAAAAGAATATCTACAAACCATGCAGCAAGCCTGGATTAAACTAAAAGAATCTCAATGTGGTTTAGTTAATTATTATTATCGTGATGCTCGATTTTCTGAGAAATGGAAAACCCGTTGCGAAGCTATTATGACTATTCGACGGGTTGAAGAATTAAAACAATTATCAACAGGAATATCATGGTAAATCAATCTTGAAAATTTATTGATGTCTTGCCCCATCTGGCATAATTGTACCTCTTAAATCTGCATCTGTTAAGATAGTTCCCGTTAAATCTGCCCCCTGTAAATTAGCATTAACTAAAATGGCATTACTTAGGTCAGCATAGCTTAAATCTGCCCCTTGTAAATTGGCTTCTGTTAAATCAGTTGAAAAAGGAGATTTATAGGGTTCTAGACTTAATTTTGCCCGACATAACTTGGCACCAGATAAATTGGTTTGATATAATAAAGCTGCACTTAAATTGGCATAACATAAGTCAGCATAACTTAAATTTGCTTGGCCTAAATTGGTTCGTCTTTCAGAGGTAGGCCGCAAATCTACATCATACAAAATAGCCCGTAATAATGTCGCCCCTGTTAAATTTACCCCACACAAACTTGCTTTACCTAAATAAGCATCTGTGAGGTTAGCATCGATTAATTTTGCCCCACTGAGATCCGCATCTCTTAAAATAGATTGGGATAAGTCAGCATCTCGTAAATCTGTCCCCCAGAGAATACACTCACTTAAGTCAACTTTTCTTAAGATTGCTTGACAAAAATTACTTTTTCCTAATCGCCCCTGACGAAAATCTGATCCCTCAAAATTTGCACCTGAGAGGTTAATTTCGGTTAAATCTGCCTCTTGTAAAACAATATGCTGAAAATTTCTCTGCCCAAGACCATATTTACTTAATAAATCGTCTAATTTCATTGTTTATTCCCTTTATCCATCTTTATTTTAAGGTCTGAGAGGGAGAGGGATCACTCTCCTCTCTTAATGTACAACTATTTGGTAATATGAGAACTTGGCATTAATTAAGCTATAATAAAGAATCATAATATGTATACATAGTTTGTTAACGATATAACAATATGCTGAAACTTACCGACTCAAGCTTATCTACCGAGACGACATTATTAGGAAATGAGGAGATTTCTAAGTTATCCCCGACGGTTTTGGCCATGATTGCAGACTTCTTTAAAGTATTATCAGAAGTGAGTCGGTTACAGATTGTTTGCGCCTTAAAAAGTGGAGAAAAAAATGTTTCTCAAATCATCGAAATGACGGGTTTAGGACAAGCGAATGTATCTAAACATTTAAAACTATTAACCCAAGCAGGAATTGTCACCCGAACCCAAGAAGGTGTCAATGTATTTTATGCGATCGCAAACCCCTTAGTTTTTCCTTTATGTGATTTAGTTTGTAATTCTATCGCCACCCAATTACAACAACAAAATCAACATTTAGAGTCTCTTAAAATGTTTCAACAATCATTTTAGTGATCATTCCTAGGAATAGCCTTGGTAATTACATTAATGGTAAATTAGCTAGTTTATTGACCGCAATTGTTTAAGAAGTTCTAATATTTTTTGAGCATCTACTCTTTTGCCTTGTTGCTGAAGAAGAAATAATTCAGATATTTTCCGCTTTTAACAATCCTATCATCTTTAGGGAGAGGCAATTATTCATTATTCATTATTCATTATTCATTATTCATCCGATTTAACACTTCAATGGCATTACTTCGCCAACCATCATTCTGTTGATAAAGCTCTAAAAACTTAGTTAAATTAGCTTTAGATTTTGCATAATCACCTAATACATATTCTGACATTCCTGCATGATAAACCGCCATAAAATTCTCAGGTTGATATTTAATTACTAACTCCATTATAGGCCCAGCAGACTCATCATCTCCTGCATCTGCAACCGGATGTCCAATGGCAAATACAATTCCTGCTGCTGTAAATTGTTCAGTTTTAGGTAATGTTTGAATGAGTTGATCAGCTTGCTCAATTTTACCTGCTAAAGCATAACATCCGGCAGCCAAACCAATTCCATCAGATGTATTAGGAGGGGGAGAATTTTTCATTGCTGTCCCTACTTCTACTGAATTACAATGAGGTTTAATTTCTTGATACCATGCTTCCCCATTAGATAAATTTGGATTAACATTGATTTGATAATTTGTATTAAGTGAGGAGAAAAAACGCCGTATATTAACAACACCACCCATTAAAAACCCTAACATAATAAATCCCATTACTGCTTTAGCAAAAGAATAGAATAAGAAAGGTTTTTTATTGGGAATTAGTAATGCGTTAATATTGAGCGATCGCACATCATTTAAAGCTATTTCAGCATTAGGATAACGTTGTTTGGGTAAGGGGTTAACTAAGGTACTTAACCAGGTAATAAATTGAGGATTTAATTTAACTATTAAATGATTAAATTTAAAGCAATAATCCTCATCAATTAATTGACTTATATTACTAGAAGAAGTATGAGTTAATAAACAGATTAAAGTTGCCCCTAAACTATAAAGATCAGATGCTTCTGTTAAGGGACGATTAAACAATTCTTCAGGAGGCATAAACCCAGGTGTACCCGCAGCAATGCTACTATTAGCAACTTCTCCATCCCTAATTTTTGCTAAGCCAAAATCAATTAAATAAGCATTTAGATTATTATCAATTAAGATGTTTTCTGGTTTAAGATCTCGATGAATAATAGGCGGTATATGATTTTGTAAATAAACTAAAATTTCTAACACAGAAATAGCAATTTTTTGAATTTGTTCAGGCAAAAAATTAGATTTATTCGCTAAAGATGGGGCCTCTTTATATTCTTGTACCATACAAAATCCATCCTCAGTTTCAAAGGAAGTAAGATAATGAGGAATACGAGGATGATCTAGGGTTTCTAAGATAGAAATTTCTCGTTCATAGGCCTTATAACTTGTCCAACTCGCATCAGCATCAACAAACCTAAATTGCTTAATCACAACCTTTTGCTGTGTCTCTAGAGACTCACCTAAATAGCTAATACGTCCCCCCTCTCGGTTACGGCCTAACTCTTGAATAATTGTATAATTATGATGAGAAAAATCAGGAAAAATACTCATATTCCTTTTCATCCTGTTAAGATAACCTATAATAATCTTAGTTTACCCATACTTAAGAGATTTCTATCATCCCTGTAACAAAATGACCAAAAAAATTGGATTTAACAGTGTTAAATCCCTACAAATCATGATAATTATTAATCTTCTAATAAAGATTTTTTGTTAAATTATCGCAATGATTTCAATGCTCTGACTTCTGTAGGGGCTTAATAATATTAAGCCCCTACGACTTCTGATTTGTACTATACCATTGTCGCCAAGCCGTAGAGCTTCTAATCGCAATCCATAATAACATTAAAGCAATTAATCCCCCATTTTTAGGCGCATTAAATGCAAACAAAACTAACAAAACACAAATCACATCTTCAAGACAAATCACCCAAATAGGTAAACCCCGTAACCTAAAAAACCAGCCTACTTGAACTAACTTTAAAAGTAGGGCAAATAATCCACCAATCACCCCAATTAACCATAAAGGTTCCATTTCTAAGTTAGCTATTTTTACGACAGTTACTGCTAATAATCCTCCTACTAATGGACTAAAAATTAATTGTATAATCTGTAAAATGCGCTGTCCTAATAACTTTTTAGAGCCAAATAATTCAAATAATGACCAACTGGTTAAAATGCCAATTAAAACTTGAGGAGGAAGTGAAGAAAGTAGGGGAACTTCTGACCACAAATCACTGCGAAGTAAGCCAATAATTAATAAGGGTAAAGCAATTCTCATTCCCGCGGCCGCTGAAGCGGAAAGTACCGCTAAAATACCAATAATCATTCTCTTATTTGTTGATTTTTGACTGTTAAACGTTCCCCATTCCTGTACAATGGTTAATAAGCGATCGCCGAAACCATAGCCACTATGCTCGAAGTTCCCAACAGTTTAGAACAAGCCATCTCTCAAGCCAAAGAAGCCGCAAAACTAGCCCTAGAAGCAGGGGTTGGCCGTATTTCCCTAGAACTAATCATCCCTGAAATTGCTTTACAGGCCCAAGCCCTCGCCTTAGAGTTTACCTCATTATTTGAGGGGCGAGAATCAGGGTTAAAAGTGATTTTTCCTGATACGGGGGCAGCAGCTTTAGCCCGTCGAGACTGGGGAGAAACCCCTTTTAGCGTAACAGACTTGGGCAGTCGTGCGACAGCCATAGAAAGCAAAATTTCCGACGCAGACGAGGCGTTTTTGTTGGTTTGCCCTTCCTCGGTAGAAGTGGGAACAGTCGAAAAATTGTGTAATTTAGCGGGCGATCGCCCCGTTATTCTCCTCATTCCCCAATTAGAAGATGTGTCTATTGTGGGCATTGGTTACGCTGCCCGTCAACTGCGAGAACGGTTTATTAGTACCCTTGAATCAGTTTATTATTTTCGTCCCTTAGATGGGGTTGCGGTGTTGCGTTCCTATCCTTCTCCTTGGTATGTTTATTTAGAGCGAGATAGTGGTTATGAATTAATTGCCGAAGAAACCCAAAAACCCATGGGAGAAGCCTTAGAAAACTTGATTCTTAAAGCTACTACAGGGGAGGAAGATAATAGTAATATTCCCCAACCGAAAAAATCAGGAATGTTTGCTAATATGCAGCGATTTTTAAAGGCATTAAGTCAATAGTTTTCTGTTAAATTTGCCCATTTTTATCATGAATAAGGCTAAAATGCAATACTTTGAAAAGGAAGACATTCTTCATTTAACGATTTCTGATGAACCGGAAGCTAACAGTGTAGAAATCAATCCAAATATCACGGTTGAACTTAATGAAGCAGGAGAATTAATTGGGATAGAAATTATCAATGCTAGTGCTTTTATTCGAGATTCAATTGTAGAATCAACTCAAGGAAAAATCCTAAATCTCTCTGTACAATGAATCTTGAAATTTAAGCTGCATTTGATGAACAAGATGAATGAATTTGAGGACTTGGTAAAAAATCATTTTTTCGTAAAACCTCAGCTAAATTAACCTCAGTTTCTAACAAACAAGCATGGCCACTATTTGGTAAAATTGTCAAGTTTCCTTGAGGAAAATAACTCATTAATTGTTGTCCTTCTGCTACGGAAGGTAACAGTCTATCTTGATCACTTGCTAACATTAAAATCGGTTGTTTTAAGCGTTTCAATGTTTCTCGATTAATCTGAAAATCTCTTAATAAAGCAAGTCGCCAACTAACAACTTCTTGAGGAAGGGACTGCATAGCTTTTAATAACGCTTTACTATCCTCTTTTTCAATTCTTCCCAATGACCCCAAAAACGGTAAAAATCCCACCGTTGAACTTTGATATAAAAAGTTAGGCATCCATTGATTTAATTGAACTCCTAACCCCAACCAAGGACGTTTTTCAAAAGAGGAAGCGGGATTAACTAAAATCATTTTTTCAATTAATTCAGGGGCTTTTAAAGCAACTTTTAGGGCCAAACATCCCCCAAAAGATTCCCCACATAAATAAACAGAAGATCCATGATGAGACTCTAATTCTTGTTTAATTAAACCAATGGTTTGATCAGCTAAATCATGCCAATTACTTTGATCATGGGAAGGAATAGATAAACAACGAATCGCAAAAAAATTACCCAATTTCTCGGCTTGTCGATGAAATAATTTCCCTGTTCCATCCATTCCTGGAAGATAAATTAATAAGGGAGATGGGGATTTAGAAGATCGGGGTGAAAGGAATTTTATGTTTGCGGTTTGATGCTTCATTAATGATTAATTAAACTACGGAAGAAAAGGCGACTCGATGGTCGTACAGACAATCTCGATCTCTGATCACCCCATTATTATCAACCCAAACTAAAGAAATTTCAACAACTTGATGATTTTCCAAAGAAACTAAAGAAAAATTTCGCAATTTCTCCCCCTCTTTTTCAATAACACGAGGGACATTAGCAGCGTTTAAATAAACTGTTCCATGATGATGATTTTTAACTCTAGTTCGCAGTTGGGAACGGGTATGACGCAAACGGTGGTGCATATGACCAAAGGTTACTAAGGGAATGTGTTTCCCAAATAGACGGGTTTGCTCGATCGCTTCAGCAAAATCAGGATCACCATGATCTCCCCCTAATGGTTGCCAGTCCCTTCCACACATCGCTTCCGGGTGTTCTCCTAATCCTTTGGGGCCATTATGTCCGAGAAAAATAACATTTTCATGGGCAGTTTGTTGGGCCGCGGCTAAGATTTTTGCTGTAGATTCATTAAAGTTAGTCACATCATAGCGATCGCGTAAAAACGTCTTATTTTTCCATTCTGGGCCACCCCAACTATAGGGACGACTCCCCACAACTGATAAATTAAATTCAGGAAAATCTAACTTATCATAACCGACATGAATTTCCCCTAATAAATCTAATTGATCTTGTAACCAATCTTCGGTTTTTCGATTGTAAGGACATTGTTTTTGTCCCCAAGCAGATGCAGTATACCAAGCATCATGATTCCCCATAATCACAGCTTTAGGGATAGATAATTCAGTAATTAAGCGAACTATGGGGACAGATTCATTGCCAAAATCTCCGACAAATAAAGCGAGATCGATGTTTAACTGTTCTAAAGCGAAATTATCAACCTCATCCCATTGATCGTGAATGTCTCCTATAACGGCAATGGTAAGGGTTGGTTGTTGATGAATGGCCATGCTGCTTTTATTATAACGATTTTCTCTCATTTAATAGCATAAACGGAGTTAGCCCCGTTAAGCAATAGGTTTTTTGCTTCAAGTCAGGAAATTGTTTAATTAATCACTTATTATATAATATAATTGATAACGCGATCGCCTTTAACTCAATTAATCTACTATGACAAGAACAACTTATCAATGGACAATTGAGCATTATCATCAAGCGATTGATGCAGGATGTTTTGAACAGCAATCTGTAGAATTATTAAAGGGTGAAATTATTCTAATGACACCAGAAAGAGAAAGCCATGCTTATTATAATTCAGAATGGGCTGATTATCTCAGAAAAATATTAGGAAATAAAGCTAAAATTCGAGAGAACAAGCCAATTATTCTACCGAATAATTCAGAACCTGTGCCAGATATTGCTATTGTTAAACCTTTAGGAATTGAATATTTAAAACATCATCCTTACCCTGATGATATTTATTGGTTAATTGAATTTTCTAAGGCAACCTTAAAGAAAGATTTGACAGAAAAAAAAGCGATTTATGCAGAAGCAGGAATCAAAGAATATTGGATAGTTGATCTCAAAAATAATCAATTAAAAGTATTTCGAGATTTAAAGCAGGGTAATTATCAGATAGAATTAACCTTAACTACAGGAAATATTACCCCTTTAGACTTTCCAGATCTTGTTATTCCTGTCTCACAATTAATGTTAGATTAATCAGGGTTAAGTAGTAGGACATAATTAAACGAATACAACTTGTAGGGTGGGCAATGCCAACAATAACCTCTGGATAGGAGTTTTAGCCTTTTATTGGGCAATGCCCACCCTACGCTTATTTATGTCCGACCACTTAAGCTTTAAGATTTAACCTCTCAATAAATATGAGCGCGTGATTTTAGGTGACAACTAACGGATAATTAATTGATGTTTCAATCATCATAAAAGCAATTGCATCTTGATGATCTGGCTCATTTAAAATTGTTTCAAGGGGATTTGGTAGAGGAATATTATCTCCATCTTCTATCATCCAAATCAGATGACTAGATAAGGCTTCATTCGCCATTTTTTTTGCTTCTTCTAAGGTAGTCCCCGCAGTAATACAACCTGGAAAATCATAGAATTGAACGCCGTAATCACTGTCAGATTCTTTATGAATAGTAGCAATATATTGAGTCATCATTTTATATAATCAATAACTTAAAAATTCTCTCCTTCTGAACGAAGATTAACTGAACCTGGAGGGTTAATAAATAAGTTTCCCGCAGCATCATTAGAATAAATACAGTCAATTTTGGGTTTACTTTCTAGAGTACCTACAAATCCAAAGGTATTCATCCGATTTCGACAATCTCTGACCTGTTCTGCTGTAATTAAGCGTTTTTGTTCTAATAAGGTCATATTAGACTGACGTAACACACAACCAGGTTGCATCGCAGGTTGAGTCACATAGACACTAAAAGGGTTTAAGGTGATAAACACCCGCAAATCGCTCACAATAGCACTGGCCCCAAATTGCACACATAGTTCTGCATTGGGCGCACTTTTATCAATGACTTCCCGTGAGGCCACATTCTTCGGGTCAAAACTCGCACTAGAACTCACCCCAATACCTACCCCAATACCTAAGATGAAAATGCCCCCAAATAAGGCGATCGCCCCATAATTAAACTTAGGGACTTTTGGTTCTTGGTCGGGGTAACGGGAAGGGTTAGAACGGGGATCAGAGTAACGTGGTGGAGGTCTACGGGCCATAATCTTTATCTGCTGGATATTATTCTAGTGTACTTCAAAGATTGTAGGGGCGGTTTTGTAGGGGCGTTTTTTTTGTAGGGGCAATTCATGAATTGCACATTTTATAGGGGTAATTCATGAATTACCCCTACAAATGCACCCGACAAGAGCGGTTAGCTAACATTCCTAACAATCATTAGTTACTATGGCAATATAAACTTAACTAATAGTCCTCAGATGCAGCTAAAGGAAAAGTACGTTACTGACGATCAAGGTAATCGAATTGGTGTTCTTCTCGACATAAACGAATACCAAAAACTCTTGGAAGCATTGGAAGAACTAGACGCGATTCGAGCCTATGACAATGCTATTTTATCAGATGAGGAAGATATTTCTTTTGAATCAGCAATATTTCCCTAAAATAATCAATAGATATCAAAATTAGAGAGTATTTTCTGATGAAAGCTTACGAACTAACCGCAACTGTAACCCCTGATGGGCAGATTAAATTGCCTGATTTTCGTTTATCTCCCACTTCATCCCAACCTTCAACAGTTAAAGTGATTATTTTAGTTGCTGAATCTGAAGAAAATAGAGATGAATTAGATAGTTTAGATGAAAATTTTTCAGAGGAAAGCTTTAAGCGATCTTGGCAACAAGCAATAGCAGGTGACACCGTACCCATGTCTCAAACTAATTAATTAAAAATAGGGTCAATTCACGGCAGTCGCTACAACGGGGGGAACCCCCGCAACGCGCTGCCTCATGAATTGACCCTACGGATGATGGTTTGATATTATTGCTTAACCAACAAATGCTTTAACAGGTTCAGAAACACCAGCAGATTTAGTTCCTTTGAGGTAAGCTAACATGGTGTCAGCATCAGACACTTCAAAGGGGTCAATAGGACAGTTATCACTGAAGTCAGGTTCAACAAAGATTTTTTCAATCTTACAGTCATTAACTAACATAGAATAACGCCAAGAACGCATTCCAAAACCGATGTTAGACTTATCAACTAACATTCCCATTTTACGGGTAAATTCGCCGCTTCCATCAGGTAATAAGAAGACATTTTTCGCTTCTTGTTGTTTGCCCCATTGGAACATGACAAAAGCATCATTGACTGAAATACAAACAATTTTGTCAACGCCTAAACCTTTAAATTCATCATATAACTCTTCGTAGCGAGGTAAGTGGTTAGATGAACAGGTAGGAGTGAATGCACCAGGTAAGGAGAAAACAACGACTTTCTTACCAGCAAAAACATCTTCCGTGGTCAAATCTTGCCAACGGTAGGGGTTGGAGCCGGGAATAGACTCATCACGAACACGGGTTTTAAAGACAACACTTGGTACGGTTTCGATAACTGCCATATTTTACCTCTTGACGATCAGTTTTGTTTCAGCCTTTGCTGCTATAAATCAGAATAGTTCTTATTTAAGAAAAAGTCAATAGTAAGAAAGACCTACTTTATTGAGTAATAATAAGATAAGTATAAATCTAAGAAACTCTAAACTATAATATATATAAGGTCTTTATAGAAAAAGTTAAGGAGATGCAGCAGGAAGCCACAGCCATCGTTAAACGTCTGAAAAAGAACAAATTACGGGTTACGCCCCAACGTTTTGCTGTTTACGCCAATTTACTCGCTAGAATTGACCATCCAACAGCAGAACAAATTTTGAGCGATCTCAACCAAGCGGCCCCCACTTCCTCCCAAGCAACGGTTTATAGTGCATTACAGGCGTTGCGTCAGGTGGGTTTGGTGCGAGAGGTTTTGTTAGAAGAAGGGGTTTCCCGTTATGATGCTAATGTAGATTCTCATCATCATTTTCGCTGTCGATGCTGTGGTGTAATTGAAGATATTCCCTGGGAAGCATTTCAATCCATTAATTTACAGGAATTACGGCCTGGAATTAAAGCGGAAAGATATGAAGTGACAGTGCAGGGAGTCTGCGATCGCTGTCAAGATTGATGATGGATAGTTTGATACAGGAAATTTATCTTAATGTCGGTCAGAATACCCCATCCTTCTACAAGGCTTTGGCCGCGAGCTCAGCTGAACGGTGGGGATGAATAACCGACCAACAAATAAACAGAGTGATATATTCCCATCATTGAATCAAAGATTTCAAGGTGGGCTTCTCTAGGAATTACTTCTTTCGAGCATTTTTAAGTGAGGCGATACCCAACCCCACTTTTTAAATTATAGTTGTTTTATAGCGTCTTGCGGAGGAGTAACAGTTGAGCAATTTTAAAAATATGTGGAAAACCAAAACCGGCCGCAATAAAAGACTTGCTTTCATCCCATCGCTAAATCAAAGATTATAGCGTGGGGCTTCTCGCTCGAAGAAGCTAAACAGAAGATAAACTCCTTTTCATTGGCAGTATCGACAATTCCATGCTCTCTCTATTGCAGATCAAAAATTTTGCGTTAGTTGATCACTTAACCCTCAAATTTGGCGGGGGTTTAAATGTGTTGACAGGGGAAACAGGGGCCGGAAAATCCATTATTCTCGATGCGATAGATATTGTTTTAGGGGGAAAAGTCAATAACCGTCTAATTCGTCAAGGAACCCAACAAGCGTCATTAGAGGCAACGTTTCAAGGCAATGATATCCTATGGAAATGGTTACAACAACAAGAAATTGAGTTGTTAGATGATGGGACGGTGGTTTGTCTGCGGGAGTTGTCGCTGACGGGGGAAACCTTGCGATCGCGTTGCCGTATTAATGGGGTTTTGGTCAATTTACCATTGATGGCACAACTAAGGGAACATTTAGTCGAAATTACGGCCCAAGGACAAACAGTACAATTAATGGATGCAACCCGACAACGGGAATTATTGGATCTGTATGGTGGCCAGGCTATCTTAAAACAGCGAAAATTGGTGGAGTCTGCTTGCGTAAATTGGAAAAAAAAACAGCAAGACCTAGAAAAATGCCGTCAATTTCAACAAGAACGGTTACAACGCTTAGATTTATTGGAATATCAATGCAAAGAACTGGTAGAAGCCCAATTAACAGAGGCCGATGAACTTGAACAATTAGAACAAGAACGCGATCGCCTCTCCCATGTGGTGGAGTTGCAACAGTTAAGTTACCAAACCTATCAACTCCTCTATCAAAATGATAGCGGTGATCCGGCGATCGCTGACCGTTTGGCAGAAGCAGAAATGCTCTTGACAGATATGGCAGAATATGATAATGAAATAGAGTCAGTTTTAGAGATGGTGAAATCCGCCTTAACCCAGGTGGTAGAAGCGGGACAACAGATTAATGGCTATGGGGACAGCTTAGAAGCCGATCCCCAGAGATTAACGGAGGTAGAGGAGAGAATTAACCTAATTAAGCGAATTTGTCGCAAATATGGCCCCAGTTTAGGGGAGGCGATCGCTTATTATGAAAAATTACAGGGTGACTTAGGGGAATTAAAAAACAGTGAACAGTCCATTGAACAATTAGAAAAAGAGTCGAAACTCGCTGAAGAAAAGTTAATCAAAGCTTGTCAAGAATTAACAGAATTACGACAGAAAGCTGCCACAAAATTAGAGAAACAATTAGTCAAAGAATTAAAACCTTTGGCCATGGATAAAGTTATTTTTGTCTGTCAAATTACCCCTTGTCCTCCCAGTATAACAGGGAGTGATAAAGTCGTTTTTTATTTTAGTCCCAACCCAGGGGAAAAAATTCAACCCTTATCTAGTACCGCGTCAGGGGGAGAAATGAGCCGTTTTTTATTAGCATTAAAAGCCTGTTTTGCCCAGTCTGAAAAATGTTCAGGGACATTAATTTTTGATGAAATTGATGCGGGAGTTTCAGGAAAAGTTGCCCAAGCTATTGCTGAAAAATTACACAGTTTAAGTCAAGGTTATCAAGTTTTATGTGTCACTCATCAGCCTTTAGTCGCAGCAATGGCCGATCATCATTTTCGGGTAGAAAAGCAAATAATCGAAGAATCTATGATAATTAAACCTAACGGTAATAGTCAATTAAGTTTACCAGAAATTCGTACAGTTGTGAGAGTCAAAGAATTAGAAAATTTAAAAACCAGACAAGAAGAATTAGCCCAATTAACAGGGGGACATTCGGCTGAAGATGCTCTTCAATTTGCTCAATCATTATTAGTTAAAGCTGAGGCTTATCGCTTGGGAAAGCAGTAATTTTAGCAGCAATTATCGAGAACACAAATCCTCAATTAATTGGTTTAATTATCATTATAGGTTTATTTATTTGCGTGTTAGGTTGGGGGTTTTTTATTTTAGTTTATTAATAGAACTATAGCAATCAGGAATTAGTTTTGTGTAGTGTAGGCATCAATACTACTCGGTTAAGCAACAATTATTATACCATTTTCATCAACTTGGACTACAGATATGGATGTTGTAGGGGTCAACGCTTCGACTCCGCTCAGCGTTGACCCCTAGGAGAATGTGTAGCTAGACTTTAGGAAATTTGGTAATTAATTAAAGGTAACTTTAAATAATCGCATAACTGTTCCAAAAATCAGCACAATAATAATACCAAGACCAATGTAAAAGAAAGGACTTGATAAGTCAACATAGGGAATATTAGCGATGATTTCTTCAAAAGAATCTGGTAAAGCAAAGCGGACAAAGAAACTCAAAATCCAAGAAAGTAAAACAGCCACAACTAACCAAATTAAGATGCGAATGTTATTATAAACTTGAACAATAAAGGGTGTTGGCCATCCTAAAGATTCAGGGGCTGGTTGAAACTGTTCACCAGTCAATAGCCAGTCAGATAATTGCTTGACTAAGGGAGTTTTTCGACTAGGATTATAATTCAAGTATTCCACATGACTAAGCAAGTGAATTCCTTCTGCTTTATAAGCAATTTCTTGGGGTTGTTGTTTATTTCCAGCAGTTGTAAAGTTAAATAAAGCCGTTCTACCTGCCACTGGATCAGTGGGATCATAAACATTCAACCATTCAAACTTTGAGTTAAAGACAGTGTTATCTTTATTAACAGGAACAATTGCAGGCCAAACCAACCCAAATTTACTTAAGGGAGAACCATAAGTCATAAACCCTTGAAGATTTCTAAATAGATCTGAACGGGCCACAATATCATTATTATTTAACCAAGCAGGACGAGAAGGCAACATATTATTTATGTCGTCATCTGTTAGATCTGTTTCTGCTTTTTTTGGGCTAACATATTGCCATCTTCGCCATAAATCTTCATTCAAATAATTGGGTAATGCTTCTTCGGTTTCCATTAACCCATTAAAAGCAACAATGGTTCCTAAACTATGGGATAAAACATACCAACGATCATAATTTCTCAAACTCATCTCAACTAACCCTTTAACCATTCGTCGTCGAATGGAAAGACGGGGACGTTGACCTAAATCAACTAATGGACCTTTTCCTTGCCTTCTTCCCTGTTGATAAAGTTTAATATCCCCCAAATATTGAACTAAGATATCAGGCCGTAAATCAAATCCCAATACCTTGCGTAAAATAACACTTAAAAACGAAAGAATAGGCAGGACTAATAAAATAACTAAAGATACCCAGAAAAACCTCAAGCGGGCATTTAAGTCCATTTGCGGTTGTTTACCGTTAATATCTTGGGGAGCAATCATCTGATTGCTTGTTGCCAAATTGATGTCAGCATATTGTTTTCGTGACCACAAAGATAGACCCCATCCCCAAAAAGTCATTTGAGTTTGTAGACTCGTTGGTTCACCAAGATCAGACCACAAAACCTCACTAAATGCTAACTGTGTTACCTGATTTTTAGCATTTCTAATTTCAATAATAACGGGTTCCTTATCATCAGCTTGCCAGGTTTGTTGACTAGCAGCATAAGCCCCGGTATTTTGTTCATTAAGGATTATTCTAACCTTAAGGGTTTTATCTGCTTTTAAAGCGGTGGCCACATCCCTAACAATTTCTTCTACTGTTTCAAACTTGCGTTGTTCACCAATTCCATGAACGACTAAAACCCCTACTCTCGTTATTACCATGATAATGTCTCCTGATTTTAATGATAAAAAGTCATTGTGACAGAAACTAATCTTTTTATCATCATAGATTAGGAATTGTTAGAAAATATATAAAGTTTTATTAATTTTTAAGGATGATTATTCATTCATATTTTTCGATGTTGCTACTGCTGACGGAGAAATTTGATTAAGATAAGGTAAAATCCAATATTTAAACACCGTATCTAAGATCACAGGAAAGGTGGCAATAAAGAGAAAAATCGCGCTATAATTAGCAGCAATTCCTAAATGATTAGCGATTCTTTCTAATAAAACTTCCCAACCATGAGGGGAGTGAAACCCCACAAAGATATGATTAAAAAGACGATATTTGAGCAAAAGCTTTTAGCTAGTTAGGTTGTAAACTAGAGAGAGGATCGGGAACAGGAAAGGCCTCATATCCTAACTTAACAAACTTATTTTCTTGAGCATTATAAGCGGAAATTATTCCTAGTTCAATATCATAAACCCAAGCATGAAGCGAAAGCTTATTACTGTGTGATTTAGACCTAATTACCGGGTAGGTTTCGATATTTTCTATCTGAGTTAAAACATTTTCTTCAATGGCAATTCTTAAAAGCTTTTCGCCATCATAGTCTTTATAATTATCCTTAAGAAGACGACGAGTTGATTCAGCATGATGTTTTAACCAAGCATAAACTAGAGGCATTTCTTCCGTTAAATCATTGAGTTGTAGTAACCCTTTCATGCTCCCACAATCAGAATGTCCACAAATAATAATATGCTTGATATCTAAAGCACAGACTGCATATTCTATGGCAGCACCTTCACTATTATTCGTTGTTCCATGAGGGGGAATAATATTACCCAAATTACGAATAATAAAGAGTTCTCCTGGTTTCGTTTGGGTTAAAAGATTGGGATCAATTCGAGAGTCAGAACAGGTAATAAATAGAATTTCTGGAGTCTGTCCCTGAGACAGTTGACGAAATAGTTCTTGATTAACTGTAAAGTAGTTAGTTTGGAACTCATTAAGTCCTTGAATAATTCGATTCATTGGCATAAATTCATCCATGTTCTTACACACTAAAGTTTGACTAATGATGTATCCATTTAGCATCATTGACTAAACAGATACCCCCTACTTTATTAAGCAAAGGTTTTAGGGATTCTGTGAGAGTTAAGACTTGTTTTTCATTGGTACAAACTGTCAGAATATAAGTACCGTGATAGACACAGTTATCATCGGAACAAGATAACCCGCGATCGCCTTTTCCTGATGTGTCATTGATGATAGTGTAACCGGAAACACCAATGTTATTTAAAATCTTTAATGCGTCTTCAATATGAGAATCACTTATAATGATTTCAACGCGCTTAACATCCTGCATAGATGAAATAATACTCTCCATATTTTTTACCAAAATAGTCCGATTAATCAAGATTTTACCATTAATATTATAGCAAAATGATTAATCGGATTACAGCAATTAATGCAGTACCCAATTAGAATCAGTGACTAAACAGACTCCCCCAATACGTTTCAGTAAATCAGTGATTCCTTCAACTAAAAAAGTAAGTTGTTTTTCATTGGTACAAACAGTCATGATATAACTGTTGCTAGATTCTCGGCCTAAATCATTATAAGACATTCCTCTGTCACCTTTTCCCGCTATATTTTCAATCACGGTATATCCCGATACCATAACGGAATTTAAAATGTCTAAAACTTCATTCAATTCTACGGTACTGATGATAATTTCTACCTTCTTAACTGCTTGCATTTTACCTTAAGCTCCAATTCCAAGACGGTGAATAATTTCTAAATAAAGAGGAATTCCGATCACAATATTAAAGGGAAAAGTTAATGCTAATGCCATAGAAACATAGAGACTAGGATTAGCTTCGGGAACCGTCATTCTCATGGCAGCAGGAACCGCAATATAAGAAGCACTAGCAGACAAAACAGCAAATAAAAGGGCGTTTCCTTCTGTAAATCCGAGAACTTTAGCAATAGAAATTCCCACTAAAGCATTAACTATGGGAGAGATGACAGAAAAGCCAATTAAAAATGATCCAGTTTTGCCCAGTTCTCGAATTCTTTTAGCAGCCACTAACCCCATATCCAATAAGAAGAAAGTAAGGGCCCCATAAAAAATACCTTGGGTAAAAGGTTGTAATTTCTCCCATCCTGTTTCTCCCGTTAATGCACCAACTAAGAGACTTCCTACCAATAAAAATACTGAGCCATTTAAGAAGGCTTCTTGTAAAACTTTTCTCCAAGAAACTTCCTCATCACCCTCTTTTTTAGGAGCAAAAAATCGCACTAAAATTAAGCCAACAACAATGGCCGGTGACTCCATTAAAGCTAAGGCAGCGACCATGTGACCCCCATAGGCAATATGAAGTTTTTCCAAGAAAGAACTGGCGGTAATAAAGGTAACAGCACTAATAGAACCATAGGCCGCAGCAATGGCAGCAGCATTATAATTATCCAACTTATAACGGAGGATAAAATAAGAATAAATTGGCACAACTGAAGCCATAACAACAGCAGCCACTAAAGTTAAAATAATCTGGGTGTTTAACCCACTTCGTGATAATTCATAGCCTCCCTTAAAACCAATTGCTAACAGTAAGTAAAGAGAAAAGAGTTTCGGTAAAGGATAAGGAATCTCTAAATCGGATTTACAAAAAACTGCACACATTCCCAGGAAAAAAAACAAAACGGGAGGATTCAAAATATTAAAGAGGATCAAACTTCCATCCATGGGCTGACTTTCCTTGATTATGTAAACTTTTACGAATCTACCTTGAGAATACTTTACAATCTCTAAGAAAACGGTGAGAAATGATTAAGAATCTTCTTATTTAGTATTTAAACAAGGAAAATTCATGAATTGCCCCTATAAAAATACAAATCAGGTGGGCGTTGCGTAAGTCCTATTATCACCGAACCTTTTAGGGTTCAGTGTCAGGGAGCATGAAACAGCCTTGGTTTGATGGGTTTTCGATGACTGGTTTCACCTAAAATTATTTGACACCAAAATGTCATAACAGCGTCACAGGGTTGTCATCTCCCCGGTTTATATTAAAAATGTCAGTCCAAAGCTGTTTTCCGATCAAATCGCTCCTCACTGGACTGACTTTTCTCCCTATTATTACCCTTAAAATAACGACAATCATGAAAGACGACACTTTAAACTCCTCTTATCTACAACCTAACCCCAAAAAATCTCGACCTTCCCTTTGGCAAAAACCCATCACTTATTTGTCCTTGGTATTATTAGGAATGGGGGTGGGTATTGGAGGAACTGTCGCTTTTAGTTATCCTAACCTCTTAGCAGAAACAAGCAAAAATATAACGAGTTTACAACCCGCATTCGCTCAAGATGAAGTGGCGACTATCCCTCCTTTAACTTCAGAAAATTTTGTGACTGATGTGGTTAAAGAAGTTGGGCCTGCTGTGGTGCGAATTGATGCCTCTCGTACGGTACAAGCGGAAGCTCCTCCCATGTCAGAAGATCCAGCTTTTCGTCGCTTTTTTGGCTCACAAATGCCTAATGTTCCTGATAGTCAAATTCAACGAGGAACGGGGTCAGGCTTTATTTTAAGTCAAGATGGGAAAATTTTAACTAATGCTCATGTGGTTGATGGTACTAATGAAGTGACAGTCACTTTAAAAGATGGTCGTACCTTCACAGGTAAAGTGTTAGGAACTGATCCTGTTACTGATGTGGCTGTAATTAAAATTGAGGCTGATAATTTACCAACCGTTAAAGCTGGTAATTCTGACAATCTTCAGGTGGGAGAATGGGCAATTGCTATCGGTAATCCATTAGGATTAGATAATACGGTAACGACGGGAATTGTTAGTGCTACAGGCCGGTTAAGTTCTCAAGTGGGAGTTGGAGATAAAAGAGTTGAGTTTATTCAAACTGATGCAGCCATTAATCCTGGAAATTCAGGTGGCCCGCTTCTCAATGCAAGGGGTGAAGTGATCGGAATCAATACAGCTATTATTAAAGATGCCCAAGGGATCGGATTTTCTATTCCTATTAATAAAGCTGAAGAAATTGCCAAAAAATTAATTGCTACTGGCAAAGTAGAACATCCTTATTTGGGAATTCAGATGGTAGAAATTACCCCTGAAATTAAAGAAAAATTACAAGAAACTGAGGGTATAAAAGTTAATTCTGAATCAGGAGTCTTAATTGTTAAAGTCATGCCAAATTCTCCAGCAGATCGCTCAGGTTTAAAAGCGGGAGATGTCTTACAATCAATTGAACAACAACCTCTAAAAAATCCTGGAGAAGTGCAACAAGCAGTGGATAAAGTAGAGGTTGGTGAAACATTACCCCTGCAAATTGAACGCAATGGTAACTCTCTCAATCTTAATGTTAAAGTGGGACTATTGCCCAAGCAATAACTAGAAATTTTCAAAGTTTTGTAAGTTTGGTACTACAGTAGAGATGTAAATATTTACGTCTCTATTTCTTTTTATAATGCTATCAAAATATCTAAACAGTAACACAACCTTTTAGGTTGTTACCAGCAAAAGGTTTATGTCACAACACATAGATTTGTATGATAAAATATTCTTGCTCATAAAATGTTCTTACTATGTTACAAATTCTTACAGGATTTGGGTTTTTATCGGGAATGAGTTATCCTTTTCGACTGTTAGGAGTCTTTAAGTCTCATCCTCGTCTTATATCCTATATTATTGTTCCCATTCTCCTTAATTTTGTCATTGCTATTTTTCTTGATGTTGGGTTATTTCTGTTTGGTTGGGAAGTAACTCAAGTCTTAACTGACACCATTATTCAACGTCTTGATCTTTTCTTGCTTAACCTTCCTCAATGGTTAGGAGGGTTGGATTATTTAATTATTGTTTTGGGATTTTTATTACGAATAATATTCGGAATTATCTTATTAATTTTAACCGGATTTTTATTAGTTCAATTTGGGGTCATTTTAGGTGCGCCTTGGTATGGTAAATTATCAGAAGAATTAGAAAAGATTAAAACAGGAGATGTTAAAGTTATTGACGTTGGATTTTTTGGCGATATTTGGCGAGCAATTCTTTTTGAAGTTAAAAAGTTAGTATTAATAATTAGTATTGGGTTTTTATTATTCTTCTTAAATGTCTTACCAGGGTTTGGGACTTTACTTTCTGCTATGGGGGGAATGCTTCTCACGGGAACAATTATTTGTTTAGATTTTTTTGATGCAGCATTAGAAAGAAGACGACTTACATTTAGAGAAAAATTAGGAACTATTCAGAAAAGTTTACCAGCAAGTGCGGGGTTTTCTGTAGTTTGTTTATTTTTAATTGCTATTCCTTTTGTGAATTTATTAACCATTCCCTTTTGTGTCGGTGGAGGAACATTATTTGTCTGCGATCGCCTTTTATTAAAAGGGTTATTACCCTCAGATAATCAATCATTAATTTCTCAATAATTTTTAGTTAACTCAATTAATAACATGGATATTTCGACTTTAATAATACAACTCCAAAACCCTGAAATCTATGCTCATTCAGTCAAAACACCGATTGAAGTCATGCAAACTCATTCATCTGTTGTCTTTTTAACGGGAGATTATGCTTATAAAATAAAGAAACCTGTTAACTTTGGATTTCTTGATTATTCAACTCTCGATAAACGTCAACATTTTCTTAACCAAGAGTTGACAATGAATAAAGAAATAGCACCGGATCTTTATTTAGAAGTTTTATCTATTACTGAGGAAAATCATCAATTAAGCTTATCAGGAAAAGGAGAAATAATTGATTATGTTTTAAAGATGAATCAATTTCCTCAAGACTGTTTATTAATTAATCTATTTGAAGCAGGAAAATTAGAAGAATCTCATTTGCAAGAACTTGGAAAAACTGTCTCACAATTCCACCAAAATACTAAAACTAATGACTATATTCGCAGTTTTGGTGACATTGAAGTGATCAAAAAATCTATTGATGAAAACTATCAACGCACCGAAAAATATATAGGCATTGCTCAAACTAAACAACAATATCAAGAAACCAAACAATTTACAGATAACTATTTTTTGTCAAACAAGGAACTATTTGAACAGCGCAAAAAACAGAATAAAATAAGAGAATGTCATGGAGATTTACATCTAAAAAATATTTGTTTATGGCACAATAAAATCCAATTATTTGATCGCATTGAATTTAACGAAGAATTTCGCTTAGTTGATGTCATGTTTGATGTAGCATTTACTATCATGGACTTAGACGCAAGAAACCGTCAAGACTTTAGTAATATTTTTCTCAATACCTATCTAGAATATACCGGAGACTGGGAAGGTTTACCAGTCTTACCCGTCTATCTTTCTCGTCAAGCTTATGTTAGAGCAAAAGTTAATTCAATGTTGCTTGATGATCCCAATATTTCCCAAGCAGAAAAACAAGAAGCCACCAAAACCGCCGCTAATTATTATCATCTTGCTTGGCAATATACCCAACAACATCAAGGACAAATTATTATGATGTCAGGGTTATCAGGTTCCGGTAAAACTACCGTTGCAAAATACCTCGCTAAGCAGATAAATGCTATATTAATACGTTCTGATGCTGTCCGTAAACACTTAGCAGAAATTCCCTTAAACCAAACCGGAAGCGATGATATTTATAGCCAAGAAATGAATCAAAAAACTTATGATCGGTTAATTGAATTAGGTCAAATTGTTGCAAAACATGGATTCTCTGTAATTTTAGATGCTAAATTTGATCGTCATATTTGGCGGGAACCTGTAATTAATTGGGCAAAAAATCATCAGATTCCCCTCACAATTTTATACTGTAATGCACCCCAAGAAAAATTAAGCGATCGCCTTTCTCAACGGACGGGAGATATTTCTGATGCAACCCCTAATTTATTAGAAGAACAAGCCAAAAAAGCCGAATCATTTAACGAACTTGAGCAAAATTATGTTAAAATTATAGATACAACAACTAACTGGCAAAATCAATTAAATTCTCTAGCTTATTCATAATGTGACCACATCATTAAAATTTTCACTCTTTTTTGTTCATCATCTACTTCATAAACCAAACGATGTTGTCTGTTTATTCTTCTTGAATACATTCCGACTAAATCTCCTGTTAGTTTTTCATAGGGAGGAGGATTTTGATAAGGATTTGTTTTAAGAATTTCTATTAATTTTTCTACCTGATTTTTTAATCTCGAATGACTAATTTTTTTTGCATCTTTCAATGCTCTTTTAGTTAAAGCAATTTTCCACATTACCATTCTATTTCTTCAAGGGGTGTACAGTCTTCCCAATCTGTTTTTTTTCCTTTAATCAGATCGTCTTTTACCCCAGGTATTGAAAGCAGATAAATTGTTTCTTGAATTGAATTCCATTCATCCACTGATACTAAAACTGCTTTTTTATTGTTGTTAACTGTAATAATTGTCGGTTGATTAGATTCATTAACATTGTTAATTAAATCTGAAAGTGTAGGATTGTTTTCCTCTATATTTATCTGTTTCATTTTCATTTGAGGTGAATTTTTGCTAGGAATCTTAATGTTTTCAAACTCTACAGCCATTTCTTCATAAGCGGCCTTATATTCCGATTCTTTTAACCATTCTTGATGTAATTGAGAAATTTTAGTCATTATTTAATGGAATATTTTCAATTGTTTACGTCCAGATAGCTGATTAATTCCTCAAGGGAGTAAAGACAATCAGGTGGTAAATCAAGATTGTATTTTTCTAAAACCGTGCGTCTAGCCCTTTTATAAGGCTTTTCAAGATCAATTTTATTTCGGATAGAATTGGTCAATTTATCTTCTAAATTATCAATAAAAGCATTGATTTCACATTGCCAATGGTGTCTAGAATAAATGTCAAAGGAGTAATCAAGTTTTAAACGATGGATAATAATTTGTTTTAAAAGATTATTAACCGCGTGAATCTGTTCATTAGCAAAATACTCTATTTCCTCTAATAAATTATTCCAGTCTAAACCGTTAACGTCACGATTCTTAAGCGCATTCCCTTGCTTTTCCAGCCATAAAGGATAGTCGGTTTCATATAACGAGTAAGTTACTGTAATGGGTGTCTGACTCATGAGTTAAACTCCGTGCTTAGAATCATTTTCTGTGATATCCTCTTGGTGGCGGCCGAGAGACTGCTTTTAATTAGTTTTCCTTAACATACTGCTCGATCGCTTCTTTCACCAACTTATTCAAATTAATTCCTCTCTGTTGTGCTGCGATCGCTGCTCGTCTATGGAGATCAGCACCTGGTCTTATATTAAAACTTCCTTTAAAGGGTTTTTCCGATTCCATCCCCTTTTCTTCACAAACTGCCAGGTAATCATTAACCGCTTCCTGAAAATTCGCTTTCACAGATTGTACATCATCCCCTTTATAGCTAATCAAACTGCGAATATACTCAACTTTTCCTTGAACCTCCACGCACCTTTAGGCGAGTGGATTCCCATATAGACTCTTAACTAGACTGTAATAGTCCCCGCTCCTATCGCCATTACTGGGCTGTTTGTTTAACGTTAACGGGCGCACCGACCGCAAACGGA
>NZ_JAYGHQ010000009.1:53588-266482 GCF_034931425.1 Crocosphaera sp. XPORK-15E | reverse complement strand
GCCGAAGGGAGCCAAGCCGAAGGGAGCCAAGCCGAAGGGAGCCAAGCCGAAGGGAGCCAAGTCGAAGGAAGCGATGCCGAAGTGGCGGGGTTTTAAACCCAATTTTCCGATAACTTATATGTTATGAGTTCATCCCCGCCGAACCCATTGATCTTATATATATGTGGGTTGTGAACACCCTAACGAAAAAATCTCCAAACTCCCCCCTTCCATAAAAGGAGGGTTAGGGGGGATAAAACCCACTCCTAAACCGCATTCTGCCATCTTTGACCATACTGTTAAAAAAAAAGTTTTTCCAAAGTGATATGAAATCTGATCGATGTGGGTATGTTTTATCTAGAAGCAAAAAAACACTAACCTCTACTAAACAGGAACTAAACCAATGAATAACACATTTAAAGCTAACCTCATCAAATCTCTCGCTAACAAAAAAGGAAACAAAGGTTTCACTTTAATTGAACTTTTAGTCGTTGTAATTATTATCGGTGTATTAGCAGCGATCGCCTTACCTAACCTCTTAGGACAAGTTGGTAAAGCTCGTGAGTCTGAAGCTAAGACTACTATCGGTGCATTAAATCGCGCTCAACAAGGTTTCTTCACTGAAAAGTCAGCATTTGCTACCTCTACAGATGAAGTTGAAGTACCTATCGGTAATGAAAAATACTACGTTATTGCTATTGAAGCAAATGGTGTTCAATTCGCTCAGGGTAGTCAAGATCCAGTCGCTGCTGCAGGAGTTCCTAGTGCTACTGATGCCGCTATTGCTAATGGTAAGAATGGAACCAGGGACTATGCCGGAGCCGTAAGCTACGATCAGATCAATCGCTCATTCGCAACTGTTGTCTGTCGCTCTACAGATAAACCTGCTCAATATGTGTTAGCAACTGGTGCTGCTGGTATAGCGGCGACTACATCTGGTGTTGTCGGTGACGGTATAGTCGTTGGGTGCGCTGCTACTGGTGTAGAAGAAGTCAAGTAAGTTTAAGACCTAGGCAACCTTTGCTTAATCTAAATATCGACAGGTGGTTAGTGTTAATGTTTCCACCTGTTTTTATTTTTTTTAGTGGTTTTTTAGGGGGGAGAAGTAATATAATTCAGATATGACATGGGAAATTGAATACACAAACGAATTTGGTAAATGGTGGGACGCACTCAGCGAGAAAGAGCAGAACAATATTGTGGTTGTGGTCAACCTTTTGTCAGACAAGGGTTCTAATCTTCCATTTCCTTACTCTTCAGGGATTGTGGGGTCTAAACATTCTCAAATGCGAGAGTTGCGGGTGCAAAGTGGCGGAAAACCTTTAAGGATTTTTTATGTTTTCGACCCAAGACGGACAGCCATCTTGCTTATTGGGGGAGATAAAACGGGAGATGACCGATTCTACCAGAAATACATTCCCATTGCTGACAGGTTATATGACATTTATCTAGAAGAGATTGAAAAGGAGGGCTTACTATGAGTGGACACCATAAATTTTCCCAACTGACTGAGCAGTTTTCTGAGGAACGCCAAGCCGAAATCGCCCAAAAAACTGCCCAACTCCAGGCAGAAATGGAACTTAGTGAGTTTTTGCAATTAGAAGAACGAGAAAAAAAAATATTAGCAATTTCCTTAGATGAGGATATTTTAGAATGGTTTAAAAATCAGGGACAAGGCTATCAAATCCTGATTAATAATGTTCTTCGTTCTTATGTTAATGCTCAACAAAAGAAAACACATTAAAGCTAACTGAAGAAGTCAAGTAAGATTTCTCCTCATCCGTAATTCTTGCTTAATCTTAATAATAACAGGTGGTTAGTGTTTAAGTTTCCACCTGTTTTTATTTTTTTTTGTTGTGTGTGTTAGACTGTATTATGTGAAGTCAAAAATTTGAAAAATGCTCAAGGAATGCAATGACAAAATCAAGTCAGAATCCTCAAGGAATATTTGCTCCCTATATGCAACATTACGGACAAATACCTTCAGAACAATTAAACAAAAATCAACCACTAATGGAACGTCTAAAAAAATGGATAGAAGAAACTGAAGCCGAAAAAATTACAGAAGAAGAAGCTAAAGCAAGAGAGCAACAATGGGAAGAATTCAAAGAAATTATTGATAGTTTTAGACCTGCTGGACACAAACTTTATAAAGAGGAATGATTATTTTTATCGAATGTTTGGGTTTAAAACCCCGCCACTTCGGCATCGCTCCCTTCGGCTTGGCTCAGGGCAAGCAGTGCATCGCGTTTTAGGGCGGCTTTATATTAAGTTTTGTGTGTTTTACAAAATCACTTGGCATTTAATAAAACGATACGTTAATATAAAAAGGCAACATAGCAAAGGTCGAAATGCTTAATCTCACTTACAACTATAAACTAAAACCAACTAAACAGCAAATAGAAATAATTGAACATAATTTAACTGTTTGTAAATCTGTTTGGAATCATGCTTTGTATGAGAGAAAACTTTGGTATAACTCTCGTAGTTGTAAGATAAATATGTGTTCACTCCATAGTGAATATATTGTAAAACCTTTTGAATCCCCTAACTATCATAATCAATCAGCTAAATTAACTTTAGCCAAGAAAAATAATGCTTTTCTAAAATCAGGTAATGCTCAAGCAATGCAGCAAACTCTAAGAAAATTAGATAGAGCATTTAACGACATGAGAAGTAAAAACATGGGACTTCCTAGATATAAAAAGAGTATGAAATCTTTTAATATTTTAGGAAAAATTTCTCTAGAAGAAAATCATATTGAAATGCCTTTACTTAAAAAAGTAAAAGTAATTAAATCTAGAGAGATACCAGAAGGATTTAAGATTAAGCAAATTCAAATCATTAAAAAAGCATCTGGATATTATGCGAATTTAATGATTGAACTCGATGTTAATGTTCCTCAACCTACTCCTCACAGTCATGCTGTAGGAATAGATGTAGGCATTCTTAGTATGTTGTCAACCTCCGATGGTTTAGTTATTCCAAGGCCTAAGTTTCTAGATAAAGCACTGCGTAAGATTAAATTACTACAAAGAAAGCTTAAAAAGAAAATGTTAGGTTCTAACAACTGGAAAAAACTACAACATCGTATAGCGTTATTACATGAAGCAGTAGCAAACAGACGTAAAAACTATCACTTCAAACTAGCTCATCAACTCTGTAAAGATGTGGGAATGATATTTGTAGAAGATATCAATTTCATCTCTTGGAGTAAAGGTTTATTCCGCAAACAATCTTTAGATATGGGATTAGGTAACTTTTTTACTATCTTAGAATATGTTTGTAGTCAAACCGATACTTACTTTGCCAAAGTTGATAAAAACTACACATCTCAAATATGCCCTAATTGTGGAACACATACAGGTAAAAAAGAGTTAAGTGAAAGAGTCCATCATTGTAATGAATGTAGATTTGAAATTGATAGAGACATTGCTGCTTCAATGATAATAAGGGATAGAGGTTTAAATCTTGTTGCGGCCGGTACGTCCGTGACTTAACACCTCGACTACGCTCGGTGTTAAAGCTGAGCGAAGCCGAAGCTTTAAGTTGCTTTTGGAGGCGTTCTAGCGGGGGCAGAAATGTCTAGTGTCGAGCCTGTGAAAAAAGAATCCACTCGCCTTTAGGCAGTGGAGGTTCAACAGAAGCAAAACGTCCTAAACCCAATCAAAAAGTCATGGACAAGCTAAAGCTATATAAATGGGAGATAGCAACAGCTTGACTAAAAAGAATATTATTGGCTTGATTATCAATGGACAATTGACAATTGACAATTGACAATTGGTTAATTTGGTTTAAAACCTCCTCTTTTAAGGGGAGAAATTAAAAAATTTTTCCTTATTTTCAATCCTCTACCTTTTAGGTAGAGGTAATTGTCAATTGTCAATTGTCCATTGTCAATTGTCAATTGTTGAAGAATCTAAAAGTTTGTCTATTCTGGCATAAATATCTTGAGAACTTCCTGCTTTTCTCAATCCAACTCCCACAATTAAAATTAAAATATCCTTTGGCTTCACCTGATAAATAATCCGATATCTTTGACCGACTGCTCTAATACTTCGATAACCTTTTAGGTTATCGGTTAAAGCTTTGCCTTGTTGTTCTGGATTAGATTTGAGCTTTTCAATTCGCTCCCTGAGTTTTTGGAGATGTCGCTGATCTTTAATTTCTGAGAGCATCTCTAATGCTAATGGGGTCAAACGAATGCTATATTCTTGTTCCTGAGTCATAATCCAAGTTGCGTTTTAGCATCTTCCCAACTGATAGTTTCTCCCTTCTCTGCTTGAGCAATACTCTCTTGTAATTGTCGTGCAAAGGTAGCATCAGAAAGGATACTGATAGTTTCTTGGAGAGACTCAAATTGCTCGTAACTCATTGCCGCCATCACAGGTTTACCGTGTTTGGTAATTATGATAGGTTCATCCATGATTTCATCGGCTAATTCTAAGAACTTTTGTCTGGCTTCTGTGATGGGTAGATACTTGGTCATAGTAAATGTACGTTAAAATGTACAGTTATATTGTATCACCTATGATTTTATAAAAAAATCTGACAAAACCCTTTTCAATTTTTGGAAGTTGTGTTAGCCTAGTATAAGTGAAAAAAAAACGCGGGTGTAGTTTAGTGGTAAAACCTTAGCCTTCCAAGCTAATGATAGGGGTTCGATTCCCCTCACCCGCTTCCTCAATGTCTGGTAAGTCTAAGGGTTTGCGTAATCTCAAAGCCTTAGCATTAACTTAATTTATCAAATCATCAAAAAATGTTAAGCAGGTAGGATGTAGCAAATTTCACTTACCTGTACAATGGAGAATGGAATATTCTAAAGAAACCTATGAACGAGAATGCGGTGTCTAGTCAGCGTACTGCTGATAAGGTAGAAATATCGATTCACCTCGATGCAGATGTCTTAGAACAGCTTAAGCATCTGACAAACGATCCCAGTCGTATTATAGAAACGGCCATTAAACAATGGCTACAAGGTGAGGGTGACAGAGATGATGATTTGACCCGCACATTTCGCCGTAACCCTCCCCTCCCACCGAGAGGAGAGTGGAACGATTAAAGCTTTTCTGGTCAGTAGTAGGGTGTGATGTGAATTTAACAGTAATTTAGGGGCGCAAATTTTGCGCTCCTAAAACCTCTGTAATTCTGTCCCAAGTTTCTATGGGGTTAGTTGATGTGACTAAGTGCATTCCGGCCTCTGCAAACCGTTGAAATGCGGCCTCTGCTTGAGGGGTAAAATCAACAATATTAGGAATGACAACGGGAGAAGTACAATCTTCCAATAAATAAACTTTTTGGGCTAACTTTGGGTCTTTGATTTGTATTTCTTTGAGTAAATCATCTACTGTCCAAGCAACACAGTGACTTTTGGCTTGCCCCGCAATTATAATGATATCAAAATTTAGTAATTGTTGCAAAAATCGAGTATTTTTGTGAGCAATGATTTCTCCTTGTTCATTGGTTAAAACTTCAGGACTTAAGACAGAATAATTTTCGGTTAAGGGGTTATTTCCTTTGAGTTCAAAATGAGTTTGACTATGACGGGCTATATTATGAAAAAATAGGGCTTCTTCTACGGATGAAACTAAGGCGTGTCCGATACCTCCTAACATAGAATGATAGGGCCATATCGTTAAGGGAAATTTTCCGTCCTCTGTTAGCTTTTTAACATAAAATTGAGTATATTTCTGTAAAGTTTCGTACTTAATATTTAGATTATTAGCAATTGTTGGATTCACTTTCCAGATACCTTGTTGAATATCTTCTAGATGAATCATGGTAACAGCAGGTTGAGGATTTTCTCCTGCATCATTAACCCAAAAAATTGGGTGAAAAATTTGCATTGCTGTGTGGGTGTCCATTGTTGGTGCAATGGTGGTAATGATCCCTAAATTATGATAAATAAACTCACATAATCTAATATTATCTTTTATTGCTCCATTGCCTGATTTTCCTGCTACAAATAACTCAAAATCAGGAAGGCAAAAGGTATTTTGTGCATCAATAATTAAGAGGATTATTTTAGTTTTATCTTCTGCTGAGGGTTTGATATTATGATGTTTTGCCCACTGTTTAGCTTCAATAGCTCTTGTTTGATAAGGAACTCGCCAAACTTTATCAACGTTTTGAGGAGCGAAAAATGAAGGAACATCTAATTGATTCATCTTGATAAATAAAACTTGGTGGGTTACGGTGGATAGAAAATTAAACGGTTTATATTTTGATTTTTTGCCACCTAACCCACCCTACTATACTATTAAAATAATCAAGTATTAACTAATCATCAACTTTAGTTTTTTCTTGTTTTTTCTGATATTCAATAATTCCCTGACGAAACCCTAAAACAACTAAAATATTAGAGATACTAAGCCAAGATTCTGCGCTACCATGTAACCAATCAATATTAGCTAATGCTTCCCCGTAATGAATTCTAGCATAAATTCCTGCTGGAATTGTTACCCCAACAAACACTAATAAAACATAGAAACCAATTAATGCTAATTTAGGGGTTTCTTGACAACGGGTAAGAAACCATAAAAAACCAAGATAGGGAAATAAAGAAACAGCAAATAATGTATCTTTAGAGAACATAATTAACGCCTAAAATCAAGAAATATTTTGACGAGAAGACCGAAAAATCCACCAAGCAGCCAAACAAAGGGTACAATTTCCTATGACTGTCATTGCTGCTTGAACTGTTACCAACCAAGTCAAAGATTCAGCATTATCAAAAAAATGCCAAGTACAAGCACACATAGCACTAATTAAAGCAGGTAACATTCCCCAAGAAAGCGATCGCCAATAAAACTTATCACTAACTTCAGCAAAAGTCCAGACAAACCAAATAGCAACTGTCCATTCAATGACACTAGAAACATGAACCATCCAGGTTGGAATTGAGAGAGCATTCATAAGCCATTAACTAATAATTAACTATCGAGATTCTAACCATTCAATCACTTTTTTACCAAGATTTGTGCCATCAAGACGATCAATTTCTCTAATTCCCGTTGGACTGGTAACATTCACCTCAGTTAAGTAACCACCAATGACATCAATACCCACAAAATATAAACCATTTTGCCGTAATCTAGGGCCAACAATCGCACAAATTTCCTGCTCTCTGGGGGTAATTTCTGTTTTTTCAACCCGTCCCCCTACTGCCATATTTCCTCTAAATTCCTGACCCGTTGGCACTCTATTTACAGCCCCAATAGGTTCACCATCTAAGAGAATAATCCGTTTATCGCCGTCCTTAGCTGCTGGCAGAAATTCCTGAATCATCACAGGTTCTTGGCCCTGGTGGGTACTCACTTCAATAATAGAATTAAAATTGCGATCGCTAGGTTCTAAAAACAAAATTCCTTCCCCTGCTTTACCCCCCAAAGGTTTCAAAACAGCCTGTTTTTTCTCCTCAACAAATCGCCGAATAATTGCCTTATCTTGACTCACCACCGTTTCCGGCATCACCGAGTAAAATTGTAAAGTGTACATCTTCTCATTTGCTTCCCGTAACCCTTGAGGAGAATTAATCACCAAAGTTTTTTCAGGATCAATTAATTCGAGGATATAAGTGGCATAGAGGTAACGAATAGTCACGGGTGGGTCTTTCCTCATAAACACCGCGTCCATGTCTTCTAGACACCTTAAAACCGCCTCAGAAACGTTATACCAATGAGGGGAACTAACCCAGCGTCCATCCTGCAATTCAACGGGGGTTAGTTGTATTTGAGATAACAGGCCCCACCCTTTCCCGTTAATGACGCTGAGTTGATGAACTTCTGTCACCCAAACTTCATGGCCCAAAGCTTGGGCCGCTTCCATCATGGCCACACTGCTGTCATGGCCTGGATCAAGTTTGGCTAAAGGATCAATAATAAAGGCTAATTTCATCCGGCCACCGATGTTTGTAATAACGGATCTAGTTTACCCTGGGATTCTAGAGAATATATGTCATCACAGCCACCAATATGCTGATCGTTGATAAAAATTTGTGGTAGACTACGACGGCCCTTTGCTCTTTCTGCCATCACTTCTCGCGCTTCGTCGTCTCCATCAATACAATATTCTGTAAATTCAACCCCTTTTTTGACTAATAGTGCTTTGGCCCGAATACAGAAAGGACAGGTACTCCAAGTATAAATTTCAACGTTAGGTGTCATTTTTTGGCTCAAGTGTTAAAGTTTCTATTAATTGTACTCTTTTCCCACCGTCCATTGTCACCTTAAAAGTCAATTTGATCAGCCATAATATAAGCGAACGTATGCTGTCTCAAGAATATCTTCTTATTAAAAGCCATGATGAAAATTACTTGTCTGAGTTTAACCAGTTTATTAACTGCGGTGGGTTTATCCTTTCCCGTACAAGCGGAAAATTTCAACCATCTTAATCAGTTATTGTCTACAAAACAATGTCAATTATGTGATTTAAGTGGTTCAGGTTTAGTGATGGCAGATCTTTCAGGAGCATCTTTGATCGGTGCTAATTTAGCAGGAGCAAATCTTTCTCAGGCCAATTTAGCGGGGGCTGATCTTCGGGGAGCAAATTTAAGTGGAGCGTCTTTATATGGGGCGAATTTAACGGGGGCCAATTTAAGCAGTGCCATCTTTAATGGAACAGATTTACGGGAAGCTTATTTAACCAATGCTAACCTAATGGGAACCAATTTACAGCAAGCTTATGTACAAGGAGCAAAAGGCATTGCTAATAATGCGGCAACCCCTGAATTATTTTATGGATGGGGATTAATTGAAACGAAAGAAGGGAATTATCGAGAAGCCATTGAAAATCATAATAAAGCTTTGATGTTAAATCCTGAATTTGCCCCTGCTTATTTAGCGAGAGGCTATGCTTTATTACGTTTAGGGAATGAAGAAGGCGCGATTCTTAATGCGAAAATGGCTTCTGAATTGTATGAGAAACAGGAAGATATTCAAGGGAAAGAAACCTCTGAGAATTTTGTTAAAAATATTGAGGCATTTCAAGAAGCAAGAAAGAAGGATCGTGGCAATCCACAATTAGACAGCATTGTTAGGGGAGTTGCGGGTTTGATGTTACAATTTTTGCTGAAAGGCGGTATTTAACCGTTAAGTCAGCCAGTATTTTAAAAATATAATCTACGATTTTTGATGGAGAGAAAGGATAAGCATGGCACAATTTAACCCCTTAAACAATTGGAAAATTCAAGGACAAAAATGGTTGCGTAATCATTTAATTGACATCGTTCATATTAATGATTGTACAACTCAAATTCAACAATTCCCCTTAAATTTGGGAGGAATTCCTACCCCAGAAATTAGGCAAATGTCATCCGTTCATCTTCCTGATCCTGTCCTTATTGATGCTTATTCTCTGCCGCCTATTTATACGGCAACTCTCAACAATATTCTGTATTATTCGACTTATAATTGTCTTTTTACTTCCTCCCGAAAACTGATTTTAGAATCCGCTGGTTATTTAGGGTATGAATTAAAATTAGAAAAGTTTAGCTTAAGAACTTTATATCTTAAGCCAGTTGAAAAATTATCTGGTACTTATAGTATTTATCGGGCAATTAATCGTCCTACTAATTATTATCATTCACTGATTGATTATCTACCTAGGGTTTATTTGTTAGATCAGCCTGACTATCAAAATCAACCCATTAAGTTATTATTATCTAGTCCCCCTACTAATATTGAAAATTTCTTTTTACAAAAACTATTGCCTAAAAATATTGAGCTTTGTATGGTTGATTCTCAGAAAATTTATGAGTTAGAAACGGTTGTTTTTCCCAGTATTATGACCCGTCCCAGAGCAGGTTATCTTCCTCAACCTTATCTTGAATACTTATTAAAAAAAATTGCACCTAAAAGACCAAGAAATAAAATAAATCGTATTTTTATATCGAGAGAAAAAGCTAAGAATAGACGAATTATCAATGAGGATAAATTGTTAGAAATTATTGCAAAATATGGGTTTAAAAAATATTGCTTAGAAACCTTATCTGTTGAAGAACAAATTGAATTATTTTATGATGCTGATTCAGTAATTGCGCCTCATGGTGCTGGCTTAGCAAATCTGATATTTTCTCGTCAAGTTAATGTCTTAGAACTATTTGCAGAACCCAAAGTTTTACCTCATTATTATTATCTTTGTCAAGCTTTAGACCATCGTTATGACTATTGTTTTGCTGAGTATAATTCTCCTCAAAAACTAAATGGATTTTCTGTTAATCTTCAAGGGATTTATAACTATTTAGAAACATTAAACTAGCTATTAAGCTAAAGTCTGTTTTTACAAAAAATGCTGCATAAGCAGCATTTTTTACAGACCTAATAAAAAAGTTTGCTAATAAACCTTGGTAGTCTTTTTTCTAGTCGAGAAACGAGTCTATAATCATCGAAAAAGCCTCGTAAACTCGGAATCTCTTGCCAATTTTCACAGGAAGTTCCCTTCGCTTTATTGCCATAACCAGGCCGATATTGTCCTTCTTGGGGATAAATAACTACTCGATCTTCTTGAGTTCCTAACCAAGCTCCCCACCAAGAAAAAGTAGAATAGGAACAGATAAAATGACGACATTGAGTCATCAAAAATAAATCTTCATAGTTTTGATTTCCCGTGACAAAAAAGGGATTATCAGCTACCCCTTCTAATAATTGTTTAGCTCGTTCTGGTTCATCAGAAAAAATGACAATAGAATTTTTATTAGGAATGTATGAGAGAGCTTTTTTATAATAACCGCGTCTCATTGGTGGTCTTTTTAACTGTCCTACTACATCCCCAAACCGTAAATGGATGCCCACAGAATCGGTAAAATCAAACTCTTTAAACTTATCTTGAATAGATGCAATTTTTTCGGGTTGAAATGAAAACCATTGACGCACTAACTCCGATTTATGATAATATTTTTCTGATTGAAAATACCCAAAAATCTCAGTGTTATCTTCTATATTTAGCGCGTCAGCACTAAATCCAGGATTATTAGATTCTTGTCGATAATGTTTAGTAATACCTTCCGGTTGACTAACACGCTCATCTTGATCATTCAGGGTAAATAATAACTCACCTTGCCAAGATGGACAATAAAATTTAACCCCTAAGCGGTTGGCCGTACTCCGTAAAAAGGCATACTGAAACATTTTATTTCCTAAACGAACATTGTAACCAAGGGTGGGAAATGAAATCATGTTAGGTGATTCTTGAACTAAACGTCTAGCAATTACTGATAATCATCTTAATCCTAGATGTCTAGCTTGATCAACATTTTCCCTACAGAGTCAAACAAGGTTGATTTAAGGCTAACTTATCTTGTAACAATTGAGTTAAGATCGGTAAGGCACTAGGTTCTGATAGGGTTAATGCTTTAATACCTGTTAGTTTCTCCACTAATTCTACCCCTGATGAGGTGCTAGTGGCGATCCCTGTAATCAGATCGGGCATAAACCCAAACCCCTGACAAACTCCTACCACTGCATAGGGATCTGAGGCACATAATACAGTAAAACAAATTTGATCTTTCAGTTCTTCTAAGACCACAGACCCATTATAAGGCTCCAAGGGAGAGGCCCCTGCTTCTACAACCGCTACATCTGGGTTTTCAACTGCCATCATACTCAATAATTGACGTACTGACATCCGAAATTCTTCGGGGGGTGCAACAGAAGACGGTAAACCCACATCCACAAAATCAAAAATGCGATCAGCCCCAGCATCTCCCATTGATAGCACATCTCGATAACGTCCGGCCCCTGTTAATTTGGCGGCGACAACTTTTAAGCCTAACTGTTTTAATTGATGAATAATAACCCGGGCCGCCGTAGTTTTTCCCGCTGACATTGATGTACCAATAATCATGATGGTGGGGCATTCATAAGGGATATTGCGAATAACTGGCGCAAAATCTTTCATACAAACTTTGTGGTGATTTCGTATTACATGGCCCCGATATTGAAGGGAGGTGATCGGCGGTAATAAATAAGACTTTGAGGTAACTTTACCAAACAAACCCGCACAAGTCATATTGTCCATGCGGCCATCTTCCTCAATAGACTGCCATTCTCCCACAGCTTCTAAAGTCGCTCGTCTGATGCCAAAAGCCCCAATAATGCGATCGCCTGGTAATAAGCTTGCTAAGCGTCCATTGGTCAGTTCTACTGTAGCATTGGGGGACACAGGGGACAAGACTTCCCCCACTACATAATCACCCGTTTCCCATTGTTTTCTGGGCAAAGAAACCACATCAAATGGTTGCAGTTTGAGATCAGAAATACGGGTTAAAGAACTATATAAATAAGGAGGGTTGAAAAGGTTAGTATTCATGATTTTTCTGCCTAATTTATAGTTTTGGTAGGGGCGAAGGGCCGCTCGCCCCTACATCATCACAACAAAGGAGGATCAAGTAACAACCGGGCCAACAAAGCTGATCGCTCTGCTAAAGTATCAACATAGATAAACTCTCCAGGAGAATGGGCCGCGTCTCCTACTGCCCCTAAACCGTCTAATGTGGGGGCATAACGGTTAGTGGTATTACCATCCGAACCCCCTCCTGCGGTGGCTTCTGTAAGGTCTAAACCCAACTCAGAAGCCATATTATAAGCCTGTTGCCAGAGTTTTTCACTTTCTGGGGTTTTTTCCATCGGGGGTCGTCCGATACCTCCTGTAATGATTAATTGTGTGCCTGGGGTGGTGGGTTGTAAACTGAGTATTTGAGACTCAATAAATTGGGCATCTTTTTGATGGAGTACCCGCACATCAACCACGGCCTGACTTTCAGGGGCGATCACATTGGAACGAATACCCCCGTCAATGGTTCCCACATTAACGGTAATGCCTTTTTCGGGGTTATTGAGGGCAAATAATTGTTGAATGACAAAGGATAATTCTAAAATAGCACTCGCGCCTTTTTCCGGTTCTAACCCTGCATGGGCCGCTTTTCCGACGACTTTGATCGTAAAACGTCCCACCCCTTTACGACGGGTTTTTAACTGTCCCGTTTCCCCTAAAGAGGGTTCCATGACAAAGACGCGATCGCATCCTTGGACTAATTTACGAATATAAGGGGTAGACTCTTTACTGCCTATTTCTTCATCGGAGTTGATTAAAAAAACAGGGGTTACAGTTGGTATAAAATCACAGTATAAAAGACTTTCTAAGGCGAAAATAGTTTGTATTAATCCTCCTTTCATATCATAAACACCGGGGCCATAAAGTTTGCCATTTTGTTGTATTAATGGCATAGTTCTTAAGGTTCCCAAGGGCCAAACCGTATCACAATGACCTAATAAAAGTTGTCGGGGTTGTGATTTAATGCGGTGTTTTGGAGTTGCTAAGAGGTGTCCTCCGTTAGTTTTGCCAGGAATAAGACGCACCCGATAATTACGGGTTTCTAGGGCATTTTTAAGTAAAGATAAGACCTGTTTTTGAGCAGTGGGAACCGTTGAAGGAGACTCGGCTAAAACTAACTGTTTTAAAAGTTCTACCATTTCCCCTTGACGACTGTGGAGATAGTCTAACAGTCGTTTAGAAATTTGGGAATTTAGGGTAGATGTTAACATTTTTGTAACTATTAACTATTAACTATTAACTCTTAACTATCAAATATCAATTAATAATTATTAACTATTAATTATTAATTAATTATTCACCGTTTAAACCCGGCATGAAAGGGGAAGGAAAAGCTATGATTAATGGTTGTATAGCGTCCAGGAGAGAGATAAACTAAGAGAGGAACATCGAGTAAAATATCTTGGTCATCTCGATCGCAACGTCTTAAAGCTGCTGTTTGTACCTGCGCGGCTGCAATTTTTCCGACAATTAAGCTATTTTCCCCAAAACCGTCTATGATACGGTCTAATTGGCATTCTAGGAACAAATAACCTTGCTGTAGTAACACTCCGTCAACGGTTGAAGCAGGGAAAGTCGGCAAAACCGATAAGCTAGGTTTGTGATCATGGTCACAACGGGGGGCGGCTGCTAAACTAGCGAATAGAACTTGATCAGGTTGAGGAAAACTGACAGTAAAAGCCTTTTCACGGCGAATATTTTGATAAGTGCCATGACGAGGGGTACAGATAAAGCCAAAATAATTATCCCATCCGAAGGGCATGGCCAAATGTTTCGGGGCAAGATCATAACTGCCGTCTGCTTCCTTCGTCCCAATAATAACCAAAGGCGCAACAGAAAAGAAACGATCCCATAAAGGTTTGTTAAGATCTAGATTAATTAGGCGATCGCTGGTAATAGGAGACATGACCCCTACCTCCCTAATGCTTCGGAGGCCAAATATAGGCTATCTCAATCCTAGATAAAATCAGCTTGAAAAAACCAAATTTTCCGCCTAAAGTTACAATTTTTCTCAATTTTTTAGACTTCTTAATAATTCGGCAAAAAAATGGCCGGATCATTCCGGCACCCCAATACAAGGGTCTTTTTTAAGCAATTTCATCTTTTATAACCCTTTAGTCTTGGTTTGACTCAGGATAACGGGGATGAATTTGTTCTGCTTCGGGACAATCATCAGAGACAGTAATATCAGAATTATATCGGGAAACAGAGGCCAGCTTTTGACTGACTGCCCCAATACTTTCAAGTCTCACCATTTCTTCCCAAGAACTAATTTCGTCGTCTTCTTCGGTTTCATAACGAATGGTAACTAAGTCCCCTTCCAAAGAAACAATAGTCGCTGCCTCGATCCAACGTTGTTGATCCCGCAAGAAAAGACAAACCTCTCGGTTTTCTGTACAGAGTTGATAAATCTTGCGGTGTAGCATAGATCTCTCCTTCGCAGGTAACATTCGTTTATGACTTTACCTTAACATTAAAGATTCACAAGATGCTACGTCAAGAAGGCTGTTTTTGAGAATTTTTTCAGTTTTGGCCCTTCCTTCCTTGGGGGTGAAGGAAAAATTGCCCGATGAGAGAGGTTTGATCTCACTAGCGATCGCCATAATGAACCACCCGAAAGCCGATATCATAAAGAGAGGCAAAGGGATCAAACTTATCCCGATAAGCGGAACGACATTTGCGGGGGCCGCTATTCCATGATCCTCCTCTAACAACCCGTTTCGTTTCATCCCCTGCTATGATCCAAGGGGTTCCGTTGTCAGGGGCATTCTCATAATTAGGATGCCAACCATCTTCGCACCATTCTCGGACATTACCATACATATCATATAAACCAAACCCATTGGCCACCCCAAAAAAGCCCACAGAGGTTGTTGTACGTCTATCTTCTCCTAAAGGGCCTTTTCCATAAGAACCCTGACTACAAATTTTCCCTTGATATTCCCAGTCTATCCCTGAATAGTTGGCTAAATCAGTGGTGATCGTTTCGCCAAAATGAAAAGGGGTGTTAGTATTAGCCCGACAAGCATATTCCCATTGAGCCTCACTGGGGAGATAATAAGAACGCTTACTATATTGGGAGAGTCTGGCACAAAATTCTAGAGCATCATACCAAGATACTTGTTCTACTGGATGATCAAGGCCAGCAAAACTTGACGGATGGGAGGTTAAGGGTTGTTTAACAGTCGGGAAATTTGCTACAGTTTGCCATTGTCCTTGGGTGATAGGATATTTACTGATCCAGAAAGGTTTAAGAGTAACGAGATGTTGGGGCGTTTGGGAGGAAAAACAACCCTCCTCGGTTTTGAGGGAACCCATATAAAAGATTCCCCCAGGAATGGCTACCATATCTAAGGTGATACCATGCTCTAATTGCTCCAGGAAATAAAGGGTTTTTTGGCGATCGCGTTGGATAATTTCGCCTTGGGGGTTGACTGTGACAACCTCAAATTCATAGGAGGATAGTGTAGTTGTCATGAAATTCGGTGATGAGAAGGTTAGTAAAAAGCTTTCTATTTATCGGAGTTTTCAGGATAGAATACCACAGTTGAGCAACAGGCAAAAGGCAGATCTCGACTACGCTCGATAACCAGATCTCGACTACGCTCGATAACCAGATCTCGACTACGCGGCAATTGAATTTCGACTTCGCGGCAATTGAGCGAAGTCGAAATTCGATAACCAGATCTCGACTACGCTCGATAACCAGGTAAAAGGAAAATAGAAAGATGCGAATTTTATTAATTGAAGATGAATCAGGAATTGCTCAATTTATTAGTCAAGGACTCAAAGAAATTGGTTATATAGTTAGTGTGGCTGAAGATGGGAAAGAAGGGAAAGATTATGTAGAAATGTCCGAGTATGACATCATTATTTTAGATATTATGCTGCCCAAAATTGACGGATTACAATTACTTCAAGAAATTCGTCAGCAACGGATTTTAACCCCTGTTTTGTTACTAACTGCTAGAGATCGGATTGAAGATCGGGTTAAAGGCCTTGATTATGGGGCAGATGACTACTTAGTAAAACCCTTTGCTTTTTCTGAATTATTAGCCCGTTTACGGGCCTTACAACGTCGTCCCCCGTTGCAAGTTAATACCCTTTTACAGTTAGCTGATTTAACCATGGATTTACCCACAAGAGAAGTGAGACGGGGGAGCCAATTAATTGAGTTGAGTCCCTTAGAATTTAAACTGTTAGAATATTTATTACGCAATGCAAATCAAGTATTAAGTCGGACACAAATTGGGGAACACGTTTGGAATTTAGATTTTTATAGTGAATCCAATGTAGTCGATGTTTATGTAGGATATTTACGACGAAAAATTGATCGAGATTTTGACACACCTTTATTACATACTATACGAGGAGTCGGTTATTGTTTAAAATGCCCTTAATCAGAATCATTAATCAGCAGCGGACTCGCTTTAATAAAATGACCTTAAGGGTTCGTTTAACTGCTTGGTATATCTTGTTATTAGGGGTAACTTTAGGGTTGTTTAGTGTTTATTTATATGGTCTATTAAAACATAATCTTTCTCGGCAAATGGACACTTCTTTAGAGGTAACAGCCTCAGAAACCCTTAATCTTCTTGTTGAGCAAAAAGGAAAAATTAAACTTAAGCATACTTTAGGATCTGATTCAGTTATTCATAATCTAACTGAAGCTGGTTTTATGGTGCGTTTAACTTCTAGAGATGGTAATGTTTGGGATGGGTTTGGACACTATCAATTATTACCACAATTTCTCCCTAAAACTATAGGCTACACTAATATTAAAATTAAGGATCAATTATGGCGAATTTATAATTTAGAAATCTCTCTTTTAAATACTCAAGGTTGGTTACAAATCGGTCAACCTTTGCAATCAGTATCAAAAACATTAGACCATCTATTGATATTAATGTTGTTGAGTTTTCCCCTAGTTTTAATGATTGCTGCTTGCGGAGGATTATTTTTAGCTGATCGCGCTTTAATTCCCATTGAGCGCATTATTCGCACCGCAGAAGCGATTAATAGGGATGAAATTACTTGCCGTATTAACTATCAAGGTTCTCTCGATGAAGTTGGAAGATTAGCGAATACTTTAGACCGAATGTTAGATCGATTACAAGCAGCTTTAGATCATGAAAGACGGTTTATTGCTGATGCTTCCCATGAACTTCGTACACCCTTAACAGTAATAAAAGGACGCATTGGTGTAACCTTAAGTCGTCTCCGAACTCCTGAAGAATATGTTAACACTTTACAACAGCTAGATCAAGAAGTTGATCGCTTAATTCGCTTAGCAAATGGTTTATTATTTTTAACTCGTTTAGAACAAGAAACTTTAACCAATCAAACCGTAAATTTAAGCAACTTATTAGAGATTTTAGTAGAACAATTAGCTCCTTTAGCTGAAGAAAAAAACATTGAAATCATTCAAAATATTGAGCTTGATTTAATTATTTATGGTCATTCAGATTATTTAACCAGTCTGTTTTTAAATCTCTTAGACAATGCCATTAAATATACCCCTAATCAGGGAATAATTACGGTAAAGACAGCTTTAGTAGAGCAAGGGGTAAACATCGTTATTAGTAATACAGGAGTAGGGATTTCTCCCCAATACTTACCCCATCTTTTTGAGCGATTTTATCGAGTAGAAGAAGCTCGTTCTCGACAAACTGGAGGGGCAGGATTAGGCTTAGCTATTGCTTACGAAATCGCCCGTTTACATCAAGGATTGATTACCGTTCAAAGTCAAACCAATAACATAACAACCTTCACCGTTTATTTGCCAGTTCAATGATAATATATAGCATTTCCACTCTTGTTTTCAAAGAATGAATTAGAATAAGTTTGAATTGATCACAGAACAAGAACCATGTTATCCATACCCATACCCATTATCCAACGCACCCTAGGAACCATCGGCTGCACCCTGGCCGTCATCATTGGTATAACCACCCTCAAAGCCATTCCTAAAACGGCTCAGGCTCAAACTGCACCCCCACCCCCCAATAGTCCCCTAACCGTTCGTTCCGACATCCAAGAAGCTAATTCAGAAACCGGAGTCGTCACCGCCAGAGGAAACGTGCAAATATTCTATCCTTCCCGTAATATTCAAGGAACATCAGCCCAAGCCCAATATTTTAGCAGAGAACGCCGTTTAGTTCTCACAGGCAACGTTTATGTCCTCCAAGAAGGAAATAGTATGCGGGCCGAAACCATGACCTATTTAATTGATGAAGGACGCTTTATTTCCACCCCAGAATCTGCTCAACAGGTAGAATCAATATACTTAGTCACCGAGGCGGAAAATGCGCCCCCAGAACCCGCCCCCGTTTCTCCTGCCCCTGTCTTCGATACTCCCTTGCCTACCCCCGACTTCTAAGCTAAACTATGACACTCATTTTAGAAAACATCCATAAAGCCTACGGAAAACGCCAAGTTGTCAACCGAGTTAACATCAAAGTTGCCCCTGGTGAAATTGTGGGACTCCTCGGCCCTAATGGGGCCGGCAAAACAACAACCTTTTATATTGCGACTGGCCTCGTCAAACCCAATAAAGGCAAAGTTTGGCTTAACCAAAAAGAAGTCACCCGCTTACCCCTAAATAGAAGGGCCCGCCTCGGTATTGGTTATATGACTCAACAGGCCAGCATTTTTCGTCATTTGAGTGTCTTAGAAAATATTCAATTAGCCCTGGAACAAACTAACGTCCCCTTGCGACAACGAACCCAACGCCTCTGTGATCTCTTAAGAGAGTTTCGCCTGGAAAAAATCGCTCATACCCAAGGCTCTCAAGTCTCAGGGGGAGAAAGACGCAGGACAGAATTAGCCAGATCTTTAGCGGTGGGCCAAGATGGGCCAGATTTCTTATTATTAGATGAACCTTTTGCTGGAGTTGACCCCATTGCTGTCTCAGAAATTCAAACCATGATCGCTCAATTACGCGATCGCTCAATGGGAATTTTAATCACGGATCACAATGTGCGAGAAACCCTGGCCATTACCAACCGCGCCTATATTATGCGGGATGGTCAAATTTTAGCGGCAGGTAGTGCCGAAGAACTTTATAACAATTCCCTAGTGCGACAGTATTATTTAGGGGAGAACTTCCAACTCTAAACCCACACATCTTATGGATATCGGCCAAGCAAACCCCGTTAAAATCAAGTTAAAATCCCAGATCCCTGGCCTCTCGATCATGGATCGTTACCTGTTTCTCGAACTCCTCTTACCATTTTTGTTTGGAATGGGGATTTTTACCTCTCTGGGCCTTTCCATTGGGACATTATTCGATCTGGTACGTCGTGTTACTGAGTCAGGACTTCTCCTTTCTGTGGCCCTAAAAATTCTCTTATTAAAAATGCCAGGATTTATTAGTCTGGCCTTTCCTATGGGAATGTTACTCGCTTCTTTGATGGCCTATAGTCGTTTATCTAGTGATAGTGAACTTATTGCCCTCAGAAGTTTAGGGATCAGTGTTTATCGTTTGGTGATTCCTGCAATTTTATTTAGTTTAGTGGTGACAGGATTTGCCTTTGTGGTTAATGACTGGGTGGCCCCGGCCGCTACCCATGAAGCTGCTGTTACGTTAGAAAGGGCAGTTAATCAAGAACGTCCTGATTTTAAAGAACGTAATATTGTTTATCCTGAATATAAAACGATTCAAGATGAAGATGGTCAAGATGTATCTGTCTTAACCAGGCTATTTTATGCTGAAGAATACAATGGGCAAAATATGGAAGGGTTGACTATTTTGGATCGTAGCCAAGAAGATGTTAACCAAATTGTCACCGCCCAATCAGCTACTTGGAATCTTTCAACGAATACCTGGGATTTTTTTAATGGGACGGTTTATATTATTGCTCCCGATGGTTCCTATCGTAATATTGTACGCTTTGAACATCAACAATTAGCCTTACCTCGCGCCCCCTTAGATTTGGCAAATCGTCGCCAAAATTTCACAGAAATGAGTATTAGTGAAACGAGAGAATATCTCCAAGCGATGAAATTAAGCGGCGATGAGAAACGGGTGCGAAAAGTACAAGTGCGTTTACAAGAAAAGTATGCTTTACCATTTGTTTGCTTAGTTTTTGGCCTGGTAGGGGCCGCTGTTGGAGTCAGACCCCAAAATACTAATAAAGCGACCAGTTTTGGGATTTGTGTTGGCCTGATTTTTGCCTATTATCTGCTCTCTTTCGTGGCTAGTTCCCTCGGTATTTGGGGTATTTTAAGTCCATTTTTCGGGGCCTGGTTGCCGAATCTTTTGGGATTGGGCGCAGGTGGTTTATTATTAGTTCAATCAGCAAGTTTACGATAATCTGTTTATGTCCCAAACCCAAACCTTGATTATTGGTTGGCTTTATCCTAATCTGATGAGTACCTATGGCGATCGCGGTAACGTTATCTGTATACAAAGGCGTTGTCAATGGCGTGGTATTCCAGTAACAATTAAACCTCTAGATCAACAAGCGGAAGTCTCTCAATTCTCTGAGGTTGATTTAATTGTCGGGGGTGGGGCCCAAGATCGTCAACAAGAATTAGTTATGCGGGACTTAAAAGGGGCAAAAGCAGCAGCATTAAAGGCTAAATTGGATGAGGGAACCCCAGGGGTGTTTACTTGTGGCTCTCCTCAATTATTGGGCCATTATTATGAACCCGCTTTAGGACAACGCATTGATGGGTTAGGATTATTAGATTTAGTTAGTAAACATCCGGGCCCCGACGCTTCCCGTTGTATTGGTAATGTGGTCTTTGAAATTACGGCTTCTCCCTTAGCTGAAGATTTAACCCAAATGTTAGGAAAACCTCCTTTAATTATTGGGTTTGAAAATCATGGGGGACGGACTTACTTAGGGGATGTTCAACCTTTGGGAAAGGTGCTTAAAGGTTATGGTAATAATGGGGAAGATGGTTATGAAGGGGCTTTTTATCGTCAGGCGATCGCTACTTATTCCCATGGCCCATTATTGCCGAAAAATCCTTTTCTAGCTGATTGGTTAATTAAAAGGGCTTTACAACAAAAATATCACACTGAAGTTACTTTAAGTCCCCTAGATGATACTTTAGCCTATCAAGCTAGAGCAGCTATGTTAAAACGCCTGGAAATGGCTGCTTAAGGTGACATAGTAATGAGGTGAGGTATTGCTTAAGTCTTTGTCGTTCATAGTTCTTCAATAGATTTCATTGGAAAGTATAGCTTCATAGGATTTTGCTTAAATTGTTGAAAGCCATACTTTTTATAGAAATTCAAGGCTTGCTCATCTAAAGCTTCAGCTATCACAGCTAGAGAGGCCACTTGTTTAGAGACATCCAGCGACTTTTTAAGAGCATCCACCAACATCAACTCCCCGAATCCCTTGCCCTTATGTTTATAATCTACAGCTAAACGACCCAACAGTGTAGCTGGCAATCGTGGGTAACGGGGCAGGCGTTTTGCCAAAGCTTCGTCTAGATCTGTAATATCAACAGTGAATGAAGAGAGCGTGTAATATGCCAATATATTAAAATCAGGCTCATCAAATAAAACGAACACAGTTGTAACTCGCTTTTTGAGATCTTGAGATGCCTGCTGACGTATGTAATTGTCTAAGCTATCCTTTCCACAGGAAAACCCTTTACGAATATGCTTACGAGCATCAAGCGGCTCAATCCTTACAACCATCAATCTGACATTACTTGCTTATAGCGTATAGCGGCTGATTTCAGAGAATCATTAGGCTTTGGAGGATTAAGGAGTGCATCGACAAAAGCTTCGCTATCCTCAACACTCAGCTTAAGTGTTTGGTGTTTCTGAATGACTCGACTAGCTTCTGCTTGAACACTTGCAACAACAAAATCTGTCAAAGTACGCCCTTCCAGATTTGCAGCTTTCTGAAAGAGAGCTTTAGTTTCTGGGGTGATACGAGCCTCAAGTCTCGCCATTTGTTTTGAATGATTCACATTAGCCATATCGACGAACCATATATATTATTAAAGGATTACAACTTCCATACTATACGGCAATTTGCCGTATGTCAACTCTGGAGCCGTCGTAAAATAATTATGACTCAAAAAAATCATACCAGTTTATCAATTCCCCGTATTTTAGATGCTAACCTTGATCGCGCTAGGGAAGGATTAAGGATAATAGAAGAATGGTGTCGCTTTGGTCTGGAAAATAGTAACCTCGCCGAAAAATGCAAGCAAATGCGTCAAGAAATTGCTAATTGGCATAGTTCAGATTTACGCATGGCCAGAGATACTCCTAATGACCCAGGAACCGAATTATCCCATCCCCAAGAGGAAACAAGAAGCAGTATTGATCAACTACTACAAGCTAATTTATGTCGGGTTCAAGAAGCCTTAAGGGTATTAGAAGAATATGGCAAACTTTATGACCCTAACATGGGAATTACCTTTAAACAAATGCGCTATCAAGTCTATACCTTAGAAAGTGATTTATTACAATGCTATCGTTACCAAAAATTAACAAATGCTAATTTATATCTGGTAACATCTCCCTCGGAAAATATATTAAAAATTGTTGAATCTGCTTTACAAGGAGGCTTAAAATTAGTACAATATAGGGAGAAAAATGCCAATGATATTATTCGCCTAGAAATGGCTCATCAACTCTGTGAATTATGTCATCAATATGATGCCCTATTTATTATGAATGATCGGGTTGATATCGCTCTAGCTGTTAAAGCAGATGGGATACATTTAGGACAACAAGACATTCCCATTGCCTTAGCTAGACAAATATTAGGGCCTAATAGAATTATCGGACGTTCTACTACAAATGAGCAAGAAATGGCTAAAGCGATCGCAGAAGGAGCAGACTATATTGGGGTCGGCCCTGTGTATGCAACCCCGACTAAAGCAGGTAAAAAACCCGCAGGATTAGACTATGTTAATTATGCAGCAAAACAGTCTCCGGTTCCTTGGTTTGCCATTGGGGGAATTGATACAATTAATATTAATGAAGTCATGTCAGCAGGAGCCAAACAAATAGCCGTAGTTCGTGCCATTATGGAAGCAGAAGATCCCCAAAAAATCACCCAAGAATTATTGACTAAACTCACAATAAATTAGAATATGAATACAACAGAAACCATCAGTTTACAAGTCAATGGAAAACCCGAAACCTGTTCCCCTCAAACTATTTTGCCCCAATTTTTAGTAAATTTGGGTTTAAATCCTCGTTTAGTTGCTGTCGAATACAATGGAGAAATTTTACATCGACAATATTGGGAAAATACCGAATTAAAAACAGGCGATCGCTTAGAAATTGTCACCATTGTTGGCGGGGGATAGTAGGGGCGGGTTTTTAACAATAAATTATGATTATTACCTATAATGTTAAATTAACCCGCCCATATATTAGTAATCAGTAATCAGCATTTTAATGGAGCAATATGGCAAATCAAACTCTAGGACTTGCACCCAATTTATACCAATATTTTAAGACTGTTTCTGTGAGAGAATCAGAAATACTTAAACAACTGCGACAAGAAACAGCAAAACATCCCATGTCCATGATGCAAATTGCCCCAGAGCAAGGACAATTTATGGCTTTATTAGTGCAATTAATGGGAGCAAAAAAAACCTTAGATATTGGGGTATTTACAGGCTATAGTGCCTTAGTTGTTGCCTTAGCTTTACCGCCAGATGGTCAAATAATTGCCTGTGATGTTGATGAAGAAACGACAAAAATTGCCCGACATTTTTGGGAAAAAGCAGGAGTCGCCAATAAAATTGATTTACGCATAGCACCCGCATTAGAAACCTTAGATAAACTGATAGCAGAAGGACAAAGTAACACCTTTGATTTTGCCTTTATTGATGCCGATAAAAGCAATTATGATAATTATTACGAAAAGGCATTATGGTTAGTCAGACAAGGGGGATTAATTGCCGTTGATAATGTATTGTGGGGGGGAAAAGTTGCTGAATCTGAGATACAAGATAATCGAACCCAAAAAATTCGTGCTTTTAATGAAAAACTGCACCAAGATCCCAGAATTAACCTTAGTTTAGTTCCTATTGCTGATGGGTTAACCTTAGCCTTAAAAAAATAAAAAAACAGGTTTTATTGATCAGCGATCGCTGTTATTTTCCGCTGAATTTGGTTGTAAATGGGGTTTATATCTAAAAAAATTTAATATAACATAAAAAACCCCCGTCTTTTGACGGGGGACGTATCGAAATGATACGAACTCAGCAATCGGAAAAATCAAACTTAGATGCGAATACTGCCCCCATCAAACAGAGGAATTGTCATGGAAAAGTTTTCCCCGTAGGTCAACTTTTGTTCTTGGAGAATACCGATCGCAACTTGTTCCCCAAGACGGAGAGATTCAAGATAATCTGTGAAGTAGTGAACCCCTGCCCAGTTTCGTCCAATGGCAATATTTGCAGCGATTTTGTTTAATTCCCCTTCAACCGTTAAAGGTTTATCTAAGGTAACAGGTTCTAATTTGCTGCCATTCGCACTAGGTTGAAAGGCAAAATTTAAGGTAGCACCCGCATCAAAAAACGCCTTGAGAATGGTAACACAAGCACCCGCAACGGTGGCATGACCTGCACCATAAGCCGGGTGCATGGGGGAACCTTCAGGAAAGGCCATAGGCAGCAAATAAGAAGCCTTGTAGCCATTATTAGCATCACTGGTGCGATCGCTAAATTTCTGATTTTGTTTGCAGTTATGGTCAGCCACTGCCTTCAAAAGACCTTCTCCTAAACCATCTACTAGGGGTTTAATGGCTTCAATGCCTTTGGTATCACCATTAACATACCGCGTCACCCAACCGCTAACAGCTTCAGGCCGCAGACGACGATGGACATTAAACTTCTGGAAACGTACCGCTTTGAGGGCGCGGGTTGCCACTTCTGTGACTAAAGACAGGATATGAGGGCCACCAAATTGAGCAAACCCTTGTTGTTTATCCTTAAAATCAGGCCCTTGGAAGGGAATACCTGGATCAAAGGGAATTTTTAGCCCCAACATGATTAAACAAGCATTCAAATAGGCTTCATAGAGAGCATCATAATGGACGTAGGTGGCTAAATCGCGGGGTGTAGCCATAAAACGATAAGGGGCGGGCGTTTCAGAATAAGTTTCTATCCCCCGTAAATCTGCCCCATTCTGAACATCCACCCAAGCTTCCCAAGTGGTCATATAATCTTTTAAAGGTTCAGCTACCCGTATTCGTTGATCGACGCGGATAGCACCATAGGCAATATAGCCATCACTGATGGCCTGTATGTTTTCTAATCCCTGATTTCCGACTAAAAGAAATTGAGATAAGTATGGCCCTACATTATCCCCAGGTGCAATACCTCGGAATACTGTTTCCTTGGTAAAGGGGCCCCGTAACCGTTTTTGCTCAGCCTGGGTTAAATTAACGTAATTGCTGGCTTGATTTTTAATCCAAGGAGACTGGTTAAGTAAATCAACAACTTTTTGAACTTCAGTAGAACTATTAAAATTGGCAAAGGGAACATCTCTTAAAAGAGCCATGCCATAGTTTTCAATCATTTCTGTGATTAATTCTTCACTGTCCAATTCAGGAGCAGGAGGCATCGTTACAGATTGAGAATCAGGCCCTTCTAATTCAAAGGTAGAACCGGCCCCCGCACTTTCCCACGCTCGAACGGGAACTTTGCCCCCTTTGCTGGTTTTAGCAATGTGAGACTGCCATTTAGGAAAGGGTACTCCATCTTGGTTCGGTGGGCCAAGGGGAGTATCGCGGAAGTCACGCACATCCCCTGAATCAATGCCCCTTACAAACTGTTGATAGTCGTCTGCATTAACGATCACACCTGTTTTTTCGCAATGGGGTAATCCTTTTGTATAGTTGGCCAGATGGGTGGGTTTATTCTCACTGTTGCGATAGCGAAGCTCTTCCCCATTACTAATATGAAGGGGGTGGGGGCGTTGACTGGCAACTTCAGCCGCATCACGGCGAATTCTGAGGGCTTCTATTCTGCGATCGTCCATAAAATTCTCCTAAAGATTCAGGGTGCTAGGTTCATACTGCCAACAAAGAAGACTTCACGACGTATATATCGGATTCCGGAAATTTACCGAAAATTTGGGTTTAAAGCCTCCCCCTTTATTTTATTTTATTCCTACTTTTATTTTAAGTCTGTTCCCAAAGTTCTGCTAATATTTTCTGCAATCCCTTCATAAAAATTTTGAAGCTGTGAGATGTATTTTTTTCTGACTTGTCCACTTCTAGATACTGGCCTATTTTTCTTGAACCACTTATTTGCTAATAATTACTAACCAATGTTTTAAGTTCTTGTTTCGCTGAATTGAGTTGATCAGGATCTCTATATTTTTGCTTGCTCTGTTTTTTACTTAATTTTCCTATTTGTAAATTAAACGCTTTTTCAACAGCAAGTAAGTCACCTAAAAACCAAGATTCGAGTTCATGACAAACAATTCTAATTAAAGTGTCCGAGCGTCCAGACTGTTGACATAAATCAGAAAGTTGTTTTTTTATTTCAAGACAATTTCCTGAGTCTTGATCTCGAATAATGATAAATTTTGCTTTTGTATTCCAAGCTTTTAGTTTTCGAGGAATAGATTTTTCAAGATCCTGTTTACCTTCATGGGGAATACATATAAAACTAATATTTGTTGGAATAATTCTAGGTAACAAAATATCTAACAGTGCTTTCATAGAAGCTTCTTCTAGCAAAAAAACTAAATCATAGTCATAGTTCATTTTGGATCAATACCTCCAAAAAGTCCCTGTTTCCATAAATACCCAGGTAGATCTCCTTCTTGAAATAGATTATTTAATAATTCTTGTTCAGAAGCACGATAAACTTTTGTAATTCCTTCATGTTTTTCTAACCAAAATATATTATTCAAATCAACAGCATTAAGAAAATCAGGGGAGTGAGTGCTAACAAAAACCTGTCCTTCTAAACGAGTATAAGCTTCAAATTCTTCAGCCAATTCTTGTAATAATAAAGGATATAATTGATTTTCTGGTTCTTCTACACATAAAAGAGGATGGGGATTAGGATCATGCAATAAAACAAGATAAGCAAACATTTTAATGGTTCCATCAGAAACATAACGAGCAATAAAAGGATCATGAAAAGATTCATCTTGAAACTTTAAAATTAAACGTCCATCGTCAGTTTCTTTTGCTTCTACTTTAGAAACTCCAGGAACTCTTTGCTTCATTTTTTCTAAAATATGCTCAAAAATATCTTTGTGATTTTCATAAATATATTGAGCAACTAAAGGTAAATTATCTCCTGTGGTGGATAAATGTTCTGCATATCCAGCATCTTTACTACCTCTAGCAGCACTGATATGAAAATCAGATACGTGCCAATTTTCGATTAAAAGTCGAAATGCACTAGCAGCTTTAAAGCGTTGAAATTGGCCAAGTCCTTTAATTGCTAAAGTATCTGCTGCGTCAAGTGTTTGCTCTTCACGAGTTAGTTGTTCCTCTGTTTTATCAAAATCTTCTTCATTTGTTATAGCATAACCTTTACCATTCTTAAAGTCTAGAAAATGAAAAGGAGATCCTTGACTACCACGTTTATAACGAAGAATTTCTCTTTTTACTATAGGTTTATTATTTTCTAAACCAATTTCTAGAACATAGGTAACTAATCTTACTTTTTTAAGAATTTCCATTGTAAATTTAATTTCAAAATAAATTTCTTCGTCTTCATGTCCTCGTGTAATTACTTCTTTAAATCCCCCTCTAAGTTGTAAACTTTGACGAACATTGTTTTTGAGAGAATCTCTTAAAAATCCAAATATGTCAAAAAGCGTACTTTTACCTGTACCATTTGCGCCAACAAATACACAAAATCTTGGAATATTACTAATAGTAATATTTTGAAAGGCCTTATAATTTTTAACAGTCAATGAAGTAATTTGCATAATTATTGATTGATTTAAAACACAAAAATATTTTATTTTTTAGAGGTTTAAGAATCTGGTTGATCTCCTAAAAATCTTCCATCAAATCGTTCATATTCATCTTCTAATAACCATGAATTTGCTTCATCATAAGTAAGACTTTTAAAAATCAATTTATACTGATTTGCTGGATCATAAATGCAGCAGCAACCATCTTGATCACCAACTAACATAAGCATTCGAGGAGGAAAAAGGATGGGATCGATCCAGACTTCAATGAATTGCCAATTCTTAATTTGTTCGTCTAGGTTTGGTGCGTGGGATAACATGATAAATATCGGTTCCTCTAATAATTTTTATCTCAGCATAGTAGAGTGGAATTTGATCACCATCTACTTTAATAATATAGCCAATTGGTTCAGTAAAGTAAAGTCCATAGCGTTCATAATTATCGTTTTAATCCTCAATTCCTGTTTTTTCTCCTCTTTCTATAATAGCTTGCGTTACTCGTTTCATATTAAGGGGAAGGTGCGCTATTAACGCACCTAAAATAGTCCCTAAAATTCACCCACTAAAGCATCATTACACCGTTCACAAATAGTAGGATCATCTTTAAATTCTCCGACTTTTGTAGAATAGTTCCAACAGCGATCGCATTTCTCTCCTTCTGCTTTAATAACCCCCACAGAAACTAAGTCAGACTCGCTTTGATAGTCTGCTTTTTTAATGCTTTCTAAACTATCCACTAATTCCACTTGAGAAGCTAAGACAAAATAGCGTAATTCATCGACTTTATTCCCTGTTAAACTATCATCAGGGTTGAATGCTTCTAGTTGTTTTCTCAAGTCTTTATCTGAGACATAAAGTAACACTTTTGCATCCAAAGATGACCCGATCGCTTTCTCTTTTCTAGCCAATTCTAGGGCGTTATTAATTTCATTCCTGATTTGCCGTAATTTTGCCCAGGAAGCCCCTAATTCTGGGTTTTCCCACTGTTTTGATGTTTTGACCCATCCCGCCTCAAAAACTGATTTATAAGGGGTTTCGTAGGGTAAGAATTGCCAAATGTCTTCGGCCATGTGACATAATACAGGAGCGATAGCTTTAGCTAAACTCTCTACAGCGACTGCTAATACTGTTTGACAACTGCGACGACGGATAGACTCAGGATGAGAAATATAGAGTCTATCTTTAGCAATATCTAGATAGAAATTAGACAAATCTACCACACAAAAATTTTGTACTGTTTGGAAGAAACGGAAGAATTGATAAGTTTCAAACGCATCTGTTACCTCTGTGAAAACTTCGGTGATGCGATGTAACATATATTGATCTAATTCCGGTAATTCCTCATAAGCAACTGTATGCTTTTTGGGATCAAAATCATGTAAGTTGCCTAATAAAAATCGGGCTGTATTGCGAATTTTGCGATAAACATCTGATAATTGCTTCAAGATGGTTTGTCCAACGGGAACATCTGAAGAATAATCTACCGATGACACCCATAATCTTAATACATCTGCCCCATAAGGCGGTTCCTGTTTCTGATTTTTGCCCCCATTAATAATGATTTGAGGATCAACAATATTTCCTTCTGATTTACTCATCTTACGTCCTTTTTCATCTAAGACGAAACCATGAGTTAATACTGTCTTATATGGGGCAATATCATTAACCGCAACACTGGTTAATAAACTAGACTGAAACCATCCCCGATGTTGATCAGTTCCTTCTAAATACATATCAACAGGATATTTTAATTCTGGTCGTTGTTTTGCCACTGCGGCCCAAGAAGAACCGGAGTCAAACCACACATCCATTGTGTCTGTTCCCTTGCGGTATTTGTGGGCATCTTTCTGATATTTTTTAGGTAATAATTCCTCTACAGACAATTCCCACCAAGCATCAGACCCTTTTTCTGCAATAATTTTCTGTACATAATTGATAGTTTCTGCTGTCAGTAAAGGTTCGTTAGTTTCTTCATCATAAAAAACGGGAATAGGCACACCCCAACTCCGTTGACGAGAAATACACCAATCTGAGCGATCGCTGACCATCGGAGTAATACGGTTTTCTCCTTGAGAGGGAATCCAATTGACTGTTTTAATCGCTTTTAATGCTGCATCTCGGAATCCTTCTACTGAGGCAAACCATTGTTCTGTTGCACGAAAAATAGTCGGTTTTTTGGTTCGCCAATCATAAGGATATTTATGTTTATATGGTTCCTCTTTTAATAATGCCCCCTTTTCTTTCAGTTCATTGATGATGACTTCATTGGCATCTTTAAGAACATTTAACCCTGCAAATTGTCCCGCTTCTTCCGTAAAGTTTCCCTTAGCATCAACCGGAGACAAAATTGCTAAACCATAGCGTTGACCGACGATATAATCTTCTTGTCCATGACCAGGGGCCGTATGCACTAAACCTGTACCTGATTCTGTGGTAACATAATCACCACCGATCAGAATTTCACTCTCTCTATCAAACAAAGGATGACGATAAATAGTGTGTTCTAAGTCCTTGCCTGGGAGAGTTGCTTTAACCGTTAACGCGGTTTCAAAGGTAGCTGATAACTTCTCCACTAAATCGGCTGCTACAATTAAATATTGATAGTTGCAAAGCTTAGAAGTCTGTTCTACTACAGCATAAGTGAGATCAGGATTAAGGGCAACTGCTAAATTTCCAGGCAATGTCCAGGGGGTAGTTGTCCAAATAGCAACCCCTAAATTAGATAAGAAAGGTTTTAAGGTTTTTTCTGCTTCCTTTGAAGCTTTAATGATAGGAAAAGCAGCAAAAACACTACGGGAAGTATGACCTTCAGGATATTCTAATTCTGCCTCAGCTAAGGCAGTTTGAGAACTAGGACTCCAATGAACAGGTTTAAGACCTCGATAAATATACCCTTTGAGGGCCATTTCTCCAAATACCCCAATTTGGGCCGCTTCGTATTCAGGAGTGAGGGTTAAATAGGGGTTTTCCCAGTCTCCCCACACTCCGAACCGTTTAAAGACTTCACACTGTTCTTGTTGGGTTTTAAGGGCAAAATCTCGCGCTTTGCGGCGTAATTTGAGAGGGGTTAAACCTTCCCTTTCCTGAGACTTCATACTTTGCAAAACTTTAAGTTCAATGGGGAGTCCATGACAGTCCCAACCAGGAACATAACGGACTTTGTGACCTTGCAATAATTTATATTTATTGATAATGTCTTTCAGGGTTTTGTTTAATGCGTGACCCATGTGGAGTGACCCGTTAGCGTAAGGGGGGCCATCATGCAGAATAAACAAGTCTTCTGGATTTTCTTGGGATAATTTCTCATAAATCTGATTTTCTGCCCAAAATTGCTGTAATTCTGGTTCTCGGTTCACGGCATTGGCCCGCATACTAAAATCAGTTTGGGGTAAGTTAACGGTGTCCTTGTAGCTTTTGGGTTCTGTCACTGTGGTAATAGAAATTTCTGTGTCGGTTTACTCTCTCTCATGATATTACAAGGGATAAAGTTATCTCTGTTGACAAAACCCAATCGCTTAGGTTAACATGAATGTCTTATAAAAAATTATTATAAATCAATATATTGTTATGCCTACTGTTTTAAGGAAGGATGGTTTTTGTGTGCGTATTTACCCAAATGATCATCTACCTTCCCATGTTCATGTTTTCAAAGCAGATGGAGAAGCTAAAATTAATTTAGGGAATGAAACACAACGTCCAACTTTTGTCACCATTTCTGCTCAAATGAGTAATCAAAATGCGGCTAAAGCATTAAAATTAGTTATTGAGAAACAAAAGTTTCTTCTGCAAAAATGGAGAGAAATTCATGAACAATCTTAATTTAACTGACGAGATTCTTGAAAAGGAAATTAGTCAAGCAAGGGAAGCAGCAAAACTCGCTGATTCCCAAGAACCACGCGCCCAATCAGTACATTATAATACTCAAGAAAAACAAATCGTTCTTAAGCTAAAAAATGGCACTACTTTTTTGTTTCCTCCTAATTTAATTCAGGAATTAGTGAGTGCATCTGATCAAGATATTGCGGACGTAGAAATTACGCCATCCTGTGAAGGATTACATTGGGAAAAATTGGATGTAGATTTAAGCATTCCAAGCTTATTAATGGGGATTTTTGGCACTAAATTATGGATGGCAAAATTAGGGAGTAAAGGAGGATCAGTTACGTCAGAATTAAAAGCGAAAGCAGCTAGAAACAATGGAAAAAAAGGGGGAAGACCTAAAAAAAATTGCGTGTGATTACGTGAAATAATCTCTAAAAATATTTAGAGATTCCTGGTTGTTTTAAAACAACATTGGCACAAAAATATCTACCACATAAAAGACAAAAACCTTGAAATTATAATGTTTTCTTCATAAAAATCTGAATTTAACGAGAAATAGTCATTTTGGGCCGGAGCTTGAAAAATAATGTATACTATTGTAAAGTTTATGAGAAACAGGTTAACATTAAAAACTTAATATTTACATTTGTCCAGTTCAATGAATTTATTAAATCAAACAAAGCCCATTCTTCAATGCAAGCAAAGGGGACTCTATTGCAAGGAATTTCCAGGATTCCTGAGCCTTTATTTAAAAATAGCAGGAAAAACCATCTATTCTGGTATTTATAGCTGTCTTGATCAAGTTTTCGTGATATGGGGCTTAATTTCCGCCGCAATTTTCATCACTGCCCAATTTTCCCCCATTAGCTGGACAACCCAAGCCATCATCTGGTCAATTTTAACCCTAGCGGGAACCCTATCCATGGTCATTCTCACCTATTTCTGGGTGCAAGTTAAGCAAATTCAATGGATACTCTATACGTGGGTAATAATCATGGTTGGCGGCGTAATTCTCACCGACTGCGGTATTTTTTTAGGGTGGGTTCATATTTTAGCCAATCTTTCTCACCTTTGGTTAGGATTATGTGGTTTAGGATATCTGATCACAGGATGGGGTGTAAACTCCCGCGCCTTGTTGTTAACAGGATTATTGCATCTTCTTGGCATCGCTATCTTACCCTACGTGATCGGTTGGCAATTTTTAGCCACAGGCCTCATCATGTTAGCGAGTCTCCTCCTGTTAGCAGAAACGCGATGGGATATTGATCTTCCCCTTGCAGGAGGTGAGGGAGTGGGGAAATGAGGAGGCGATGAACCAAGTAGGAGTACAATACACCCTAACTCCTAATGAAATCTTTAACTTTGCTTCGGGGGTATTTGCTCGTGAATAAGTTAGAGTCAGAAATATAAATGCTCTAGCCTGATGGAAGATGTTACAACACGATGTGGTCATTATTGGTGGTGGTTTAGCTGGATGTCGCGCCGCCTTAGAAATTAAACGCCTCACCCCGACTGTCGATGTTGCTGTGGTGGCCAAAACCCATCCTATTCGTTCCCACTCCGTCGCTGCCCAGGGGGGTATTGCTGCGAGCTTAAAAAATGTTGATCCCAAAGATAGCTGGGAGGCCCACGCCTTTGATACAGTAAAAGGATCAGACTATCTAGCAGATCAAGATGCTGTCGCTCTCCTCACCCAAGAAGCCCCGGATGTTATTATTGATTTAGAACACATGGGGGTTTTATTCTCCCGTTTAGAAGATGGGAAAATTGCTCAACGGGCCTTTGGGGGCCATACCCATAACCGGACTTGTTACGCTGCTGATAAAACGGGTCATGCTATCCTTCATGAATTAGTTAATAACCTGCGCCGCAATGGGGTTACGATTTACACTGAATGGTATGTGATGCAATTGATCCTCGAAGATGGAGAAGCTAAAGGCATTCTCATGTATCGCATTGAAGATGGCAAACTAGAAATTATTCGCAGTAAGGTGGTAATGTTTGCCACAGGAGGCTATGGACGGGTTTTTAATACCACCTCTAATGATTATGCTTCCACTGGGGACGGGTTGGCAATGTCTGCGATCGCAGGGGTTCCCTTAGAAGACATGGAATTTGTGCAGTTTCACCCTACCGGATTATATCCCGTCGGTGTCTTAATTTCAGAAGCTGTAAGAGGAGAAGGAGCTTATCTCATTAATAGCCAAGGCCGGCGATTTATGGAAGATTACGCCCCTTCACGCATGGAATTAGCCCCCCGTGACATCACCTCTCGCGCCATTACCCTCGAAATACGGGCCGGCAGGGGTGTTCATCTTGATGGTAGCCCAGGAGGCCCCTTTGTGTACTTAGATCTGCGTCACATGGGGGAAGAAAAGATCATGAGTCGGGTTCCCTTTTGTTGGGAAGAAGCCCATCGTTTGGTCGGGGTAGATGCCATTTATGAACCTATGCCCGTCCGTCCTACTGCCCATTATTGCATGGGAGGCATTCCGGTGAATACTCAAGGCCGGGTTAGGTTAAGTGGCGATCGCTTAACGGAAGGGTTTTTTGCCGCAGGAGAATGCGCTTGTGTGTCGGTACATGGGGCCAACCGTTTAGGCAGTAATTCTTTATTAGAATGTGTTGTTTATGGCAGAATTACTGGGCGAAATATTGCCAGTTATGTGCAAGATCGTAAGTTTTCTGATTTTGATGCTCAAGCTTATTTAGAAGGGGCAAAACAACGCATTGAAAGTCTTTTAAATAAGAAAGGAACTATCCGTTTAGGGGCATTACGTCAACAATTTCAAGACTCTATGGCCGAACATTGTGGGGTGTTTCGCACGGAAGCATTAATGAAAGAAGGACTCGCACAAATTGAACAATTTAAAGCACAATATGAGCAAGCTTATCTTGATGATCAAGGCAGTTGTTGGAATACAGAATTAATTGAAGCGATGGAATTACAGAGTATTATGGTAGTAGGAGAAATGATTTTAACCTCTGCTTTAAACCGCAAAGAAAGTCGCGGGGCCCATTCACGGGAAGATTATACAAAACGGGATGATCCAAACTTCTTAAAGCATACTTTAGCCTATTATTCTGCTGCTGGTATTGATGTTCAATATATGCCTGTGGTGATTAATATGTTTGAACCCAAGGAACGGAAATATTAAATAAAAGGCAGAGGGCAAAAAGGCAATTTATGGACAATTTGTCTATTTTGTTTATAATAAAAAGAAAGAGGTATCATGATGCAATTTGTTTCAGCGACCGAAGCCAAGCAAACCCTTGCGACCGTCATTGATAAAGCACAACTGGAACCAGTGGTCATTCGTCAACAAGATCGTGATGTGGCGGTTATTATGTCGATAGAAGACTATCAGCGTCTCACTCAAGCTAATATTCAAGAATTTCAGCAGTTTAGGGAAAATATGGGGCGTAAAGCGCAAGAAAGAGGGCTAACAGAAGATAAATTGAATGAACTCTTAGCCATTGATGAACCTTAGAAATGCGTCTTGTTCTTGATACAAATGTCTTAGTCAGTGCTATTTTGTCTCCCAATTCCACACCAGCAAATGTCTTAAATTGGGGAGAAAAGCGTGGAGTAATTTTATATTCTGAGCCTAGTTTAACAGAACTTTTATCTGTTCTCCAGCGACCAAAATTTGCTAAATATATTGATGCCAAAGATATTAATGGCTTATCAATTCGTGTTAAAAATTTATGGTATAGAGTACCTATTTTAAAGAAGATAAAGTTATGTCGAGATCCAAAAGATGACAAGTTTTTAGAACTAGCCTTAAATGGCGAAGCTTCTCATTTAATTACAGGTGATACTGACTTATTAATATTACATCCTTTTCAAAATATTCCTGTGATTAATCCTCGTTCTTTTTTCGATGAAATCATGGACGAATATTCCCCATAAACCTGATTTATAGGCAATTCTCCTCACTTCTTCACCCCCTCACCCCCTCACCGTTATTTTTAGCAAACATTTAAGAATGTCATTCTAGTGGGAATTATCAGGAAATTTTGATAAAATCTTTAAATAGGGATTTCTCCCTAAAGCCATTTTAGATAATCCATCTTAGTTTATTATGTCAGTTTTGGCCGCGATCGCAGTCTTGCTTGTTTTAATTGTCGTTCATGAATTAGGCCACTTTGCCGCAGCTAGGTTACAAGGGATTCATGTTAATCGCTTTTCCATTGGGTTTGGCCCCGTTTTAGCCAAATATAAAGGCCCTGAGACGGAATATACCCTTTGTGCCATTCCTTTGGGGGGATTTGTGGGTTTTCCTGATGATGATCCTGATAGTGATATTACCCCGGATGATCCCAATTTACTCCGTAATCGTCCGATTTTTGATCGCGCCATTGTGATTAGTGCGGGAGTCATTGCTAATCTCATTTTTGCTTACTTTCTGTTAGTTGGACAAGTTGCAACTATTGGTATTCAAGATATTCAAGCAGGGTTAGTTATTCCTCAAGTAGATCCTTCTTCTCCAGCGATGACAGCAGGAATGCAAGGGGGTGATGTTGTAATTGCCTTGAATGATCAACCATTAGGTGATTTTCCAGAAGCGACAACGATCTTCATTGAAAAAGTGCAAAATTCGGTAAATAAGCCCCTAAATTTAACGGTAAAACGGGATGATAAAACCCTAAACTTAACTGTAATTCCCCAAGAAAATGAGGAAGGCCAGGGTAAAATTGGGGTTGGGTTACTTCCCAATATAAAGTTAAATCAGGCTAAAAATTTCATCGAAGCGTTTACCTATAGCGCAGAAGCTTATGAAAATTTAGCTAACCTGACGGTTAAAGGATTTTGGCAACTGATTAGTAATTTTCAGGAAAATGCTAAACAAGTAGCGGGGCCTGTCAAAATTGTCGAATATGGGGCGAGTATTGCTCAAAATAATGCGGGGAATTTGTTTCAATTTGGGGCTTTAATTAGCATTAATTTGGCCATTATCAATATTTTGCCCTTACCTGCTTTAGATGGGGGACAACTCGCCTTTTTATTGTTTGAAGGATTATTAGGAAAACCCTTACCCTTGAAACTGCAAGAAGGAATCATGCAAACAGGTTTAGTCTTGTTATTAAGTTTAGGGGTGTTTTTAATTGTGCGTGATACAGTTAATTTGGCAGTTTTTCAGGACTTTATTCAACAAATTGGCTTATAAGTAAACTGTAGGGTGGGCATTGCCCACCAATATCCTTTAATCTACTAATTAGATGAGTCTTACTCGAAAACGTGCTAGTAAAAAACAACGGGCTTTAGAAATTTTAATTATTCTTAAACGTCTCTATCCTGACGCAACTTGTAGTTTAACTTATGAAACCACTGTACAGTTATTAGTAGCGACAATTTTATCGGCACAATGTACGGATGAAAGAGTAAATAAAGTCACACCGGAATTATTTGCTAGATTTCCTGATGCGCCATCTTTAGCTTCAGCAAATAGGGAAGAATTAGAAACCTTGATCCGTTCTACTGGATTCTATCGTAATAAGGCTAAAAATATTCAAGGTGCTTGTCAAAAAATTGTCGAAGAATTTGGGGGCAATGTCCCGAAACAAATGGAACAATTACTGAGTTTATCAGGAGTGGCGAGAAAGACAGCTAATGTGGTGTTAGCGCATGGTTTTGGTATTAATGAAGGGGTAACAGTAGATACCCATGTTAAACGCTTAAGTCAACGATTAGGGTTAACAGAAGCAACCGATCCGATTAAAATAGAAAGGGATTTAATGCCTCTATTTCCTCAAGCAGATTGGGAAAATTTTTCAATTCGGATTATTTATCATGGTCGGGCAATTTGTAAAGCGAGAAAACCCCTTTGTTCAGACTGTGATTTAGCTCATTTGTGTCCTTCTGTTCAAGCATAATAATCTTATTTTTGCCAATATTGTTTAATTAATTGTCCAATTTTTTTACTGTGAGTATGAACTAAATTATGATCAGCTTCAGGAATAACTTCTAAAGCAGCTTGAGGAATATTATTAGCATAGGTTTGGGAATGCCAAAGGGGAATAGTTTGATCTTGTTCACCAGCAATGACTACAGTAGGAATATTGATTTTATGAATATTTTTATCAACAGTATCAACCGCATCTTCTGGTTTTAAACGATTAGTAAGCATGGCTTTAGCAACAGGTTGATTGATTAAAGATTGACGAACTTCTCTAATAAAATTAAATTGCTTTTTTTGCCCAATTAACTTAGCAATAGGAGCAATTATATTTAAACTAAAATCAACTAAGGGACTTTCCCAGAGTAAGGGTTTAAGATGATTATATCTGCCGACAAATTTATCATCTCGAATACCCGCAGGAGCTATTAAAACCATTTTTTTAAAATGATATTTTTCATGGCTTACTAAAGCAATATTTTCAGATTTATCAATAGTTAAATTATTAACCGAAGATAGTTTTGTTTGAGAAATAGCATAAGCAGCAGCTACCCAAGCACCATAAGAATAGCCAATTAGATAAAATTCTTTTAAGTTTTTGGCTTGAATAAATTCCCGTAAAAAGCTAACTTGATGCTCAATCAAATAATTGATTTTAGGTTTAGAAGAATCACCAAAACCTAATAAATCTAAGCCAAGACAATGATAATCATCTTTTAATTCTTGAATAATCGGGTTAAGTGTTGAACCATCACCAAAAAATCCATGTAATAAAATCACTGGAATTCCTTGACCAATACTGGTATAAGCTGCTTGATATTTTCCGAGTTGAATTGTTTCTTTTTTCATCATTAAAACATTGTATTTAAGACAGGTTGTTTAGTCGAAACGACTTTTTCTATAATATCAACTGCCAGCTTAACACCTCCGGCCTGATCAATCGCCTTTTGTAATCTTAACGCATTATTTCGATAAGTATCTTCAGTAAGTACCTTTTCAATCATAATGCGAAGTTTAGGAACAGTTAACTTAGATAAAGGAATTAGTTCCCCTGTTCCAGTCCAAGCAATACGGGCCGCAATTCCTGATTGATCATTAGTAACAGGAATAGCCACCATTGGAACCCCATAAGTTAAAGATTCTAAGGTTGTATTCATGCCCGCGTGAGTAATATTTAACGCCGCTTTTTGCAATAATTCTAATTGGGGTGCATATTCCACAATTAGAGGATTACCTGGTAATTTTGGTAAGGATTCAAACTTATTTTTTCCTCCTAAAGATATCACTAATTGAGCCTCTAAGCCTACACAAGCTTGAGCGATTTTTTCAAATACATCAATCATGCCATTTTGTAAGGTTCCCATTGACGCATAAATCAAAGGCTGTCCCGTTAATTTATCCCAAGGAAAGGGAATCATCGGACGTTCCATACTGGTATGATAAGGGCCAGTAAAATGAAACCATTGGGGCAACTTTTCCCTAGGAAATTCAAACTCAATCGGTTCATGAGATAAAATAGCCCAAGGAGAATCAACGGAAGATTCGGGGGGTAATTTCCACTTTTTTCTATATTTCGCTCTTAATTGTTTTAAAGATTGTCCAAAGGGATTTGCTAAAGTATAAATAATTTGATTACGAAGACGGGCCCACCAAACGGAATTATATTGCCAAGTAGTAAAAAAAGGAGGAATACCCGATTCTTGATTAAAAGGTAAAGCAGAACAAACCGTAATAAAAGGAATATTCAAAAATTCTGCAATTGTTCCCCCTTCAGGAGAAATTTGATCCACTAATAAAGCATCGATGTTAGCTGATTTAATAATAGTCGGGGCTTCTTGTAAAAAAGTCTCTGCTAACCCCCGAAACCAATTCATTGTATAAAGTAAGGCAGGAATGCCGCTGAGTTTAGCAAGTTCAGCAAAACCTGCTTCCGTAGACCCCAAAGGAAAGGCTTTCTCTCCAATGCCCTGAAATTCTAACCCTGCGGTCTTAATTTTTGCCTCAGCGTCCACAATGCCAAAAAAAGTTACCTGATGACCACGCCGTTTTAATTCTTTTCCCAAAGGCAGCATGGTATTGAGGTGTCCGGTTTCTACTGGGCAGATTAGTCCAAAATGAGCCATATTACTGTATTAAAATCTACTAGATAGCCAAAAAATGCTGAAAAAATACTATAAAATCAGGTTTGATCATATTTTCTTCCAAATTAAACCTTTCTTAATCCTGTACTTACCTCCCATCGTCCTTAAAATAGCTTGAATTTCTGTAATAAACCTTAACATTAAAGCCCTTGCACCCAATATTTTATCTGGAAAATTTAACAAATTTACAACCATTTTAAAAATCATGCTTATAATCGGGACAGGATTCTTTATCATCCGAACATACTTCTTCGTAAACGTTTACATTTAGTTATCAATTTGTTGCAATGCCGCGAATACTCGTAATCGATGATGATGCCGCAATTTCAGAACTCGTCGCTATCAATCTAGAGATGGCGGGTTATGACATAAACCAAGCGGAGGACGGAATTAAAGGACAGGCCTTAGCCGTCCAATTACAGCCCGATTTAATCATGCTTGACCTGATGTTGCCCAAAGTAGATGGGTTTACTGTCTGTCAACGACTTCGCAGAGATGATCGTACCTCTGATATTCCTGTGCTGATGTTATCGGCCCTAGGACAAACCAAAGACAAGGTAGAAGGTTTCAATGCGGGGGCCGATGATTACCTCACCAAACCCTTTGAAGTCGAGGAAATGTTAGCCAGAGTACGGGCCTTACTCCGACGGACTGATCGCATACCTCAAGCTGCTAAACATTCTGAAATCTTGAATTATGGCCCCTTAACCCTAATTCCTGAACGATTTGAGGCCATCTGGTTTGATCGAACAGTCAAGTTAACTCATTTAGAATTTGAGTTATTACACTGCTTACTGCAACGTCATGGACAAACGGTTTCCCCTAGCGAAATTCTTAAAGAAGTGTGGGGTTACGATCCTGATGACGATATTGAAACCATTCGGGTTCATATTCGCCATTTACGGACTAAATTGGAACCAGATCCCAGACATCCCTGTTACATTAAAACGGTTTATGGTGCTGGTTACTGTTTAGAATTGCCTAGCAGTGAACAGCTAATTATGACTCCTGATGTCGCTGTTGTTTAAATGGTTCCCGATATTAGGGAGATAGGGTTTAACCGTCTCTATCTAAAAGTGGAAGTGGGGGGCATTATTGCCGAAATTCGCCGAAAAAACAGGTCACTCAATGCACTATTGAGGACAAAACCCTTAACATGGTGAATCCAATTGTGAGAACATAGGAAAAGTATCGACTTCCCTTCATGTCACCCCCCATTCAACCTCTTTCTCCTCATCTCATTAATTTAATTGCCGCTGGCGAAGTCATTGACTCTTTTGCTGCTGTGGTTAGAGAATTAGTAGAAAATTCCCTTGATGCGGGGGCAACTCGTTTGGTGATCTCCCTAAACCCTGAAATTTGGCAGGTAAAGGTTGCAGATAATGGCTGTGGGATGTCTTTAGAAGATTTGCGTAACTGTGCAAAACCTCACAGTACGAGCAAAATTTGTGATATTGATGATCTTTGGAAAATTACTAGCTTAGGGTTTCGTGGGGAAGCGTTACATAGTATTACCCAAGTCGCTGAGTTGGAAGTGATGAGTCGTCGCGCTGATCACGATGAGATTGGTTGGTGTCTTCGCTATGATCTTGATGGGGAAGCTAAAACAGAAGAAACTGCACCTATTGCCCCAGGAACTATTATTACAGTGTTTAATTTGTTTGGGCGCATTCCCATCCGTCGTCAAGGTTTACCTGCCTTCTCGCAGCAGTTAAGGGCAATTCAGGGCATTATTGAAAACCTGGCCCTGTGTCATCCTCATATTACTTGGCAGGTTCAACAAAATGATCAATCTTGGTTTAATATTAGTCCAGGCAAGACACCACAGCAGATTTTACCCCAATTACTTAAGCGGGTTCATTTTCATGATTTACAGTATCTTAGCCAAGAGATAGAGGCGCAAGGTACGATTGAGGTGGTGTTAGGATTACCCGATCGCACCTCACGGGGTCGTCCTGATTGGGTTAAGGTAGGAGTGAATGGCCGTGTTGTGCGATCGCCGCAGTTAGAACAAACTATTTTGGCTGCTTTTAGTCGTACTTTACCGAAAGATCGTTTTCCTGTCTGTTTTCTTCACTTAAAAATATCACCTAATCAAATTGACTGGAATCGTCATCCGGCCAAAACGGAAATTTATTTACAGTCTCTTGATTTTTGGCGAGAAACGGTAACAGACGTTATTGAACAAACTTTAAGATTATCTGCTGTTACATTAGAAACTCCGGCACAAAATCAACGGGTAAAAAAGTTACTGAAAGCATCAGAAGAAAAGGGAAGTTATCTAGTTAACTCAGAAAAAAAGAATGAATTAGATATTTTTGAATTACGGGCGGTGGGCCAAGTTAATCAGACTTATATTGTAGCAGAGCATTCCAGTGGTTTATGGTTAGTTGAGCAACATATTGCCCATGAAAGGGTTTTATATGAAAAATTACAAGATTATTGGCAATTAATTACTGTAGAAACTCCGATTATTTTAACCCAATTATCTCAATCTCAAGTGGAACAATTACAACGCATAGGCTTAGAAATTGACTTATTTGGGGAACAAATGTGGACAGTAAGGACGGTTCCTCAAATTTTATCACAACGGGAGGATTGTTCAGCAGCTTTGCTAGAATTAAGTTTAGGAGGAGATTTAGAAACTGCCCAAGTTGCCACTGCTTGTCGGAGTGCCATTCGTAACGGTACACCTTTAAATTTAGCTGAAATGCAAGACCTTTTAGATAGTTGGAAAAAAACCCGTAATCCTCGCACTTGTCCTCATGGTAGGCCAATTTATTTATCTTTGGAAGAATCTTCTTTGTCTCGCTTTTTTCGTCGTCATTGGGTAATTGGGAAAAGTCATGGCATTTAATAATGAATAATTAATAATTAATAATTACTTCTCTCTCAAATGAGAAGATTGACAGAATTGCATATTTTATTATGATAAATAGAGGGCGGGGGCATAGCATTAGTAATCTTACTCTTAAAACCATTAACTTATTATCGCCATGCCCGTTATCTTTGGTATCAGGGTTTAACATTGTCGGGTTTAATATGAGGATTAGGGTTTAACGGTGTTAAACCCCTACAGGTAACAATTAATATTCGTCTTCAATTGACATAATATCTGATTATTCAGGCAAGCAATCACTTGATTATCTTGCCAACTAAACTCTGCCATTTCTTTCGGTAAACCCCATATTTCTTGTCCCCCTACCACAGAGTCAGGATGATAAACATCAATATTAGATATCCAACTTCCTACTATTTTATTGTGACTCACTAAAGCAGGAGGATAGACCATGGGGTTAACCGAAATTCAACTAAAACTGCCGAGGTTCATAATAAACTTTGCCACCATCATCAGGGACAACATGACAATTGTCATAGCCCCGAATAAAGGCATCAACAATGGAGCGATCCGACTTACGATAATAGTCTCCTAAAATCGGTTTAATGGCTTCTGTCGCTTCTTTTAAGTGATAATGAGGCATGGTTAAAAAGATATGATGAGCCACATGGGTTCCGATATTATGATGAATATCATTGATCAACCCATAATCATGATCAACCGTAGATAAAGCACCTTTCAAGAAATACCAATCTTGACCACGATACCAAGGAATATCAGGATCACTATGGTGTAAAAAGGTCACTAAATCTAACCACATTACAAAGACAATGTATGGGCCAAGATAGTATTTAAGCAACCATAAAAAGCCCCATTGATAGGTCAAAAATCCTAATAACCCAACCATACCAATTAAGCAGAAGGTACTGGTGAGAATATCCCATTTTTCGGAGGGACGGAATAAATCACTATTAGGGTCAAAATGACTACCTTTTCGCCCAGGGGAACGCTTAAACAAGTAGAGAGGATAAACAAATAAAACCAGTTTAAAACGGGCGAATTTTTCTAACCATCCCATCTCATTATATTTGGCTTCAGTAATAGGATACCAACTTTCATCGGTGTCAATATTTCCCGTATTTTTATGATGGGTACGGTGACTAATACGCCAACCATGAAAGGGAACTAAAATGGGAGTATGGGATAAATGTCCGATCAGATTATTTAACCATTTGTAGCGAGAAAATGAACCATGGCCGCAATCATGTCCGACTACAAATAATGCCCAAAACATGGTTCCTTGCATCACCCAAAAGATGGGCCAAAAAAACCAAGAATCTAAACTATGGGCGATCGCATAAAGGACACAAACAATAAAAATGTCCCAAACAAAATAAGAGAGGGACTTCAGAGGAGAAGATTCAAAACAATGGGGGGGAATTGCTTCTTTGACATCTTGTAAGGTAAAAGGAAGGTCAACGACTTTGGGTTGCGGCTTATCCGCAATCATAGGTTGCTGCATTCGGTTCTGGATCTCCTGTTTAAAGAGTGTTTGAGGAAAAAGGCTTAATTTTTCTTAACCTGGTTCATTATATTACATTAAGGACTGACGCTTTTTAAGCTAAATCTAATATATAATTTTGTTAAAGTCAGAACAATCACGCCTTTCTTGGACTAATCAAGCAGTACAAAATGCTTGACCAAAGTAAAATACTTGTCAAAATTTAGAGTGGGGCATTACCCAAGTGAAGCCAGAGTTAAACCCAAAATCTTTACAATTGACTGCCGAGGAGTGGTTTAATCTTGGTTATGACAAATGGCAATCAGGAGACAAGCAAGGTGCGATCGCTGACTACAATCAAGCAGCACAACTTTACTCGCAGCAAAACAATATGGAATGGTACCTTAAAGCCCTCGAAAATATCAAAAAACTTGAAAAATGATTTTGGAGAAGTTTATTCTCATGACTATTCGCCAAACTACAATCCCTAAATTACAAGAACTACGTACAAAAAAAATTAAATCTCATGGTATGGAGGATTGAGTATTACAATGAAGTTATCGAGGAATCAGTCCTCAATTTACCATCTGGTCTGCTTGCTCGATATTTAAGGCTAACTGATTTAATGATAGAGTTCGGGCCGAATCTTGGTATACCTCATACCCGCGCTATGACAGAAGGACTTTTTGAGTTGCGTGTCAAAGGGAAAGAAGGGATCGCCAGAGTTTTTTATTGTACCATTGTTCAAAGACGGATCGTTATGCTTCATGTCTTTATCAAAAAATCGCAGAAGACACCCAAAAAGGAACTAGAAATAGCTAAACGAAGATTGAAAGAGGTTTTAAGAAATGACTCATGATGAATTGAAAAAAACTGCACTGCAAAAACCAGAAGTGAAAGCTGAATATGAAGCATTGGGTACTGAATTTGAACGCTTGCACCAAATTTTACAGGAACGCCAAGATGCCAAACTTACTCAAACACAGATTGATGAGTATATAGAAATGAAACCGCCTCAAGAAACAGTATTGCCCTGACTGGCTATAACAAGAAAAACTTAGGAGACAAGCAAGGGGCGATCGCAGACTATAATCAAAATTAAGTGATATTAGGTTAAGGATTACCTGAAAAAAAGAACCTCAGCACAAAACCACCAACTGCTGTTAGTAAAATGCCTATAAGAGTCCAAATTTGCGCTCTAGTTGACCCTTTGAGTTCCTTGACATCTTCTTTGAGGTTTTTTACTTCTGTCTTGATTTCTGCCAGTTCCACTTCAATGGTATTAAGTTTCTCTAACTTTTCGTTGATCTGCTTTAAAATTTCCTCTAAAGAGTAAGTTACTGTGATGGGGGTTTGACTCATAGCTTAAACTCCTATTAGATAAATTTTATGGTGGGTTACGGTGGATAATTAATTAACAAATTAGCTGCATAGCTTATCACCACCTAACCAACCCTACACAATGATTTAATATTAACTTCTCCACCGTAATATTGTAGGTTCAACCGGATTTTTAAAAGGTCGATTTTCTGCTTGAGCTTTTTGATATTCTTGTTTTAGACGAAAATACCATTTTGCTTGAGTATCCGCATCATCAATTAACATTAAAGCAGGATCGTACATCAACCCTTCTTGTTGTTGAATGACCACATCCCGATCTTGATAGAGAAATTTACGAGTTAAAAAGCTTAATAAAGGTTTGAATGCACCCATCCAAGGAATCGTCCAATACATACTTTGAAACGCCTCACATTGGGTTTCATCAATGGGGGTAATAGTCGTTAATAAACAAGCAGAATAGCGATCGCCTCTTAAAATTTCTGTTCGTACACTGGGCAACTCAAAGACAATTTCAATCGAGACTTTATTGCCTAAAATCTTATAAGGACGCGCACTGACGGGCATATCATAAGGAACAAGACGAAACCCTTGGGGTACAGGTTCATAATTCTTCTCTTTTACCGTAAACTTACGGCGGCCACTACGCCACCACCAAGAACTATGGATATAGGGGCCGTGGGCCGGGTCCATTAATCCAATGATGGCATGATCTATATGACAATCAAAATGGATAATTTCCGAGATTCCTGGCTCAACTTTACCAAAATCAGGAATAGTCGGTACTGGGGGAATAGTTGCGGGGTCAATTTCTTTTTTGGTGTCTTCCGCAAAATAAACCCAAATATTACCTTGAACTTCTCGACAGGGATAAGTCGGAACCCGAATGCGACTAATATCTAAGTCATCATATTCTGTTAAGGAAGGAATTACGCTACAACGTCCGTCATTGGTACTAAATTGCCAACCATGATAACGACAACATACGTCATCCCCATCCATCCATCCATATTGTAGGGGAATGCCTCGATGGGGGCAAATATCGCGCATGGCAAACACTTCCCCATCTTTACGCCGTCCAACTAAAACGGGTTCACCAAGCATCTTTTTATGTACCATTTTACCTGGTTTCAGTTGTTGGCTAGGTAAGGCGACATACCAACAGTTACGCAATAGGGTTGTCATGCAGCAGTTTTCCTCCTTTCAAGGCTGTTGACGGCGTTGGCTTGGATTTTGTGCCAAGTCAACTAAGGTCAGATCATACAGGATTTAACGGGGTTTAACCCCTACCACAATTGATTGTAGGGACATAATACCATTATGTCCTCATCCCAGGGGAAAAGGGGACATTTACGATATCTCGGATAAATTCTTAACTTTCTTCTTGGTCTAATAATTCAAAATTCACTCGTTTATATAAATCCTGTAAGGAAATTTCCCACTCAACAGAGGCAAATTTTAAAATAGCATTTTCTCCTGTATAAAAGTTTAATGACCATTCATTTTCTGATTTCTTAACATATTGGTCTACGGAATAACTATATTGCTCAATTAAAATATATTCTTGAAAAGTGGGAAGAGAACGATAATATTGAAATTTATCTCCTCGATCATAACCTTTCGTTGATTTTGATAACACTTCAATAATAACTTGAGGATTGATTATATTTGAAGTTCCCTTTCCATGATAAATCGGTTCGCCTTTAATTACCATGACATCAGGATAGGTATAAAAATTATGTTCAGATAACCATAAACGTACTCCCTCCATATAAATGTCATAATCTTGATTATTAATAGTTAAAGGAAATTGTCGGCAAAAATTCAAACAAATTTTGTTATGATTCGTTGTTCCACCTACCATTGGTATAATTTCTCCATTATGATATTCGTTTTTATATTCAGCAGTTTCTTCTAATTTCAAATATTCTTCTGGAGTGTAATATTTTTTCTCAGTTTCCACTAGCATTTTCTCTGTCTCCTTGGTTATTATCTATTAACAAATAATCCTTTACTGTTGTTTTGCTTTCATAGCATAATCCCTAAATCTTTCTAAGTCTGCCATAATAGTTGACTCAACAATTCTCCCTAAAAATAAATTGTCCATTAACTTACCTAACCACCCTGGAATACCATAAGCAACACTTAAACGAACAATACTACTACCTTGTCGATCATAAAAGCGAATTGCCCCACGATTCGGTAATCCATCAACAGATTCCCATTGTATAATTTGGTTAGGAGTTACTTTTAAAATCTTCGATAACCAAGTAAATTCAAAGCCACTACTGGCTAATTTCCAACGGGATAATTCGGGATTTTCCTCTAATATTTGAACAGAATCAATCCATTTCATCCATTTAGGCATTTGTTCAAGATCTGACCATAAACTCCAAACTAAATCTATGGGAGCATCAACTTCAATTTGTACGCTATGTTCTAACCAATTAGACATATTATTACCGAGTTATTATGATAGGGTAGGGTGGGCATTGCCCACCATCTTAGTATTTTAGCGAATTGTTGAAACTTGGGGGGAAGTTTTCAGATTTTCAGCTTGCGCTAAGATCACTTTAGCCGCTTGTTTCCCTGAAATGGTTGCTCCTTCCATACTATCAATATAATCCTGTTGGGTGTAACTTCCTGCTAAGAAGAAATTAGCGATCGGGGTTGCTTGAGAAGGGCGATAAACGTCCATTCCTGGGGCTTCTCGATAGAGAGATTGAGCTAATTTTACCACACTATACCAGGTCATATTTAGTTCCCGTGATGATGGAAAAAGTTCCTGAACTTGTTTTAAAACATGGTTAGCAATATCCTCATTTTTGGCTTTAATAAATGGATCACCAGGAGTTAAAACTAATTGTAAAAGCGATCCCTGTCCTTCTTTGTAATAATTCCCAGGACTACTTAAGGCTAAATCAGAAAAACAGGAAAAATCAGCATCCGCAGTATACAATAAATTATCAATTCCTGCTGCTTCTTTTAATTGCTTCCGTTTCGCTTCATCTTGTAATTCTGTGACCCAACCATCAAAGCGCAATTGTACCGTTGCCACCGGAACAGCTTCTAATTTATAAATGTTATCGAAGGTCGCCCATTTACGCCAACCATCGGGAATTAATCGCTGAATTCCTGGTACATCACAAGCACAAACATAAGCATCTGCGGTAATAGTTTCTTCTCTTTCTCCCTCAGCCACAATTATGCCATTTACTTCAGTTTTATCCCCAGTTTCTTGATATAAAATCTCTCTAACTCGTCGCCTTGTATGAATTTTCACCCCACGACTTTCTAAATAATTAACAATTGGTTTATGGAGATATTCATGGGGAGAACCCTCTAACATTCTTAAGATAGATGCTTCTGTTTTGGTAGCAAAAAATAGGAAAATTGTCAACATACAACGGGCAGAAATATTTTCCGTATCAATAAACCCTAACGCATAAGCGATGGGGTTCCACATTTTTTGCAAACTGCCATCATTTCCCCCATGATTCCTAAACCAATCAGCAAAACTGATAGAATCAAGATCGCGGATGGTTTTCATGGCCCCTTCAAAGTCAATTAACCCTCGAACAATAGGACTTGTCCCTAATGCCAAAGAATTAGCCATTTTATCAATAGTAGACAGTTGAGAGGTGGTAAAAAAGGCTTTTAAGCCATGAAATGGCGCACCGGTGAGGAAGCGAAAATCTAATTCTCCTACTTTACCCCCACGATTAATAAAAATGTGAGTATGTTCCTTTAAGCGTAAATTATCGATCGCCCCGACTTTTTCCATCAGGGCAAAAAGATTATAATAACAACCAAAAAAGACGTGCAACCCCATTTCGATGTGATTACCGTCATTATCCACCCAACTACCGACTTTTCCGCCTACAAAGGGACGAGATTCAAAGATTTCCACTTCGCACCCTGCATCTACTAACTCGATAGCTGTGGCCATTCCTGCTAAACCTGCACCAACGATCGCAACTCGCATTCTATCTTCCTTGTCTCATTTTCTTTACATATTGTAATAGACAAGGAACAATCTCTCCTGGTGATTTACTGGATCATACTTTGTAAATTTTGTCAAGAAGCAAAACTCATTTAAACGGCCAAAACTTAATTAAAGAGGCGATCACCGATAGATTGCGTCATCAATGGTGACTCGGAAAAACTCACCCTCCGACTCAAATCGCTCAGTGCCAAAGTACCACCCAATGCGTAGACGAGTCGGAATGGTGTAGCCGCAAAATGTGCCTTCCCCCTCTACAATGCCACCGAAGTCCAGATAATGAAACTCAGCACCTTCTGGATTGCCCCACCGTGGTAATTTAAGAGTATTGAGCCGACCTGTTTGATCAAGGGTTAAATCAAGTTCCCCTCTCTCGCCCTGCACGACAAAACTCGAATGTAGGTGCGATGAATCCATTTTTGTCCATGAGACATCATCACCACAGAAAACAGACGGCAATAACGTTGATTCTGTCTGGAGACGACCAACAGTAGACAGGGTAATATCAGAACCAGTCGCCGTCATAACTGGAAATAGCCCTAAAAGCTTCCACTGCATAGCCCCTACGCCGTCTATGATGCGATCTGATCCCCAAATTGGGAAACCGTTCAGCCATGCCGTAGCACTCCAAATCAGCCCACGTTCCCAGCAAATGACTTGCTCTGCTTTGAAGGGAATCCATTTCTTTAATTTTATCTCGCCGTGCATAAGTAATCGAACCGCAGAAGCGATCGCGGTTCCAGGAGCGATCGCGTGTTCGAGATACTGTCTTGCTGTTTCTGGTAGGTGAGAAAATTCATAAGAGTGGAATACACGATCTTTAGATATGGCTGAATTCCAAAGCGTATTGAGAGAAATTTGTTTAGTCATTATTGCCTCTAGTATTTTAAATTCAGAAGACAAATCTAGATCATTTATCTATTTTCTGGTGTTAAACAGAAGGTATTTCTTACGAGTATATGCTATTCCCAAAATGACAGATACTATTAGCTCAAAGGAGAAAACTATAATTACTTTCCAATTCAAATTTAGCTGCAAGGCTCCATTATTACCTATATATAAAGCTAACCCAATACATCCATTAAACCAGGCATGACTTAATATACAGAAAAATAAGTTATTTGTGTATTTATATAGAGTTGTAAAGCTTGAACTTACAATTATTACTGAAAATAGATACAATCCAAATGGGAATGAAGTTTGAACTGTCCCTTTGATAAACCATAATGGCAAATGCCATATACTCCATATAATTCCCACAATAAGGACAGAAGGTAAATAATTAACTACCTTTTCTAATTTAGGTTGCAAAATCCCACGCCAACCTAATTCTTCTAATCCACCTCCAATTATAAGGAGTGGTAAATTAATAACCAGAGAGAGAATGGATATAGGATTCTTGATTCCAAAAGAAATCCAAATCATAAATAAACGCCAGAATGAGAATAATCCAAATATCAGCCACACTTTTCTATCTAGTTTTTTACCAAAGACAAACCCAACAAAAGATTCTTCACAAAAATCTTCCTTGAACTGTCGATAAATAATATAAGAACTAATTGCTGGACCCAACCCACCAATTAAGTTCGGTATCCAAAATAAAGGCTCACCATACCAAAGAGCATTAAAATATCTATTCCCGATGATAATAATTAGCCAGCATAACCATGTTATAGAAAAAGTGTAAAGTAGAAAAAGTCCGATTTGCTTTAGCGATCGCCTCTTTGGTTTCATGTTTTTATTGTTAAATGAAGTTCTTTTTTAAGTATGACATCTCCGTCAAAAGCGATCGCAGTATCCAAAACGCTGGCATTAGGGGATACCGTCACATTCCCCCCAAAAGCCAGAATTAATTGTGGCCATTTCATCGATTTCATCCTTACTCAATTAAACGCTTTGATCAAAGCCTCAAACTCCACTCGCAGTGATTTGTCATGAGCCGAGATGGGAGGAATCTGGTGATCTATACTTAGAAATTGATAGACTGCTATCTGAGCAGCCCGCACCGAATACTCAACCGTAAAGACTACATCATTAGGAATTTCCACAAACTGGCTGATCAAAGCTAGGTTTTTCGAGCTATGAGGAATCGGCAAGGGCCGATCCTTCCGTAAACGAGGCATAAACATACTGGTGATGTAGGGCATTCTGCAAGGAATACAATTAGCCGATTCCAGCACATCAAGATCGAATCGTAAATGACCGCAGAGTTCTTGAAGAATTTCTTGACCGTTGCAGTCGCTCATTGGTTTAGGAACAAAATTACCTACTTTATCGGGGAAAAGAGCATATCCCCAAAATACCTGGATATCGGCCGGCTGATTGGCAAAATGGGGTTGATATGCTGATACAATAGACATGAGCCAATTTGAGTCTTTAAAAGTTACGAGTCCGCCAGTTCCCGGTTCGTTGCCACTAAATTTGGTGATCTTGTCAAAGAATGAGGGATTTTTAAGGGTGACAGTGAAAGATTCCCAACAAGACTCAGCAATACTACTATTAAAAGCCGAAGGATTCCCGAAATCTGGGTTTTCCGCCGCCAGTTTTTCCCACACACTCCAACTTTTGCAATCCTGTTTGGTCAGCTTTTTGGGTGCATTCGTCATTGACCCCAAACTTGAAGCATCGGTCATCGAACCGTTTTGCAGAAAAACAAGATCCCCGTCTTTAACCGGGAGGGTTTTACTTTGACCATTCTGCTGATAATGAATACCTGTCACCACCAACTTACCCTTTTCGGTGTTGTGATCAAGCTCCGTCACCTGAGAATCTAGGATAAAATGAACATCTTGGGCTGCCAGCCAACTCTGGATCGGCAGAACTAAAGAATCATACTGATTATAAATGGTTCGCTTAACCCCCGCGAGGGTTTCAATGCGAGAGAATTCAAGCATAAAGCGATGCAAGTAACGCTTAAATTCAATGGCACTATGCCAGGGCTGGAATGCAAACGTAGTAGACCACATATACCAGAATTCTGTCTCGAAAAATTCAGGGGAAAGCCAATCTGTGATACAACTGGCCCCCAATTCATCCTCATCAGCAAGGCTTAGTTTCAGCAATTCTCGACGATTTTGCATGGAAAAGCCCATCGAACCCACAGCAACTATTGCTCTGCGACTGTCCACCAGACGCGCCAGACAATTTGACTGGTGCTGCTCATTAAACTCCATCGTTTCGTCAAATACCGTTTTACCCGGTGAATTTAGAGAGGGAATCGACTTGAAAAGATCCCAAGTACATTCGTAATTGTCAGTCGTAAACATCCGCCCCCCCCGCATCGAATAACCGTCTACAGGGTTTCCTATTCCATCCAAACTCCCTCCTAGGATGGGTTTTGCTTCTAGAATAAAAATATTTTCGCCCCTGATGCCGCCGTCTCGAATCATGAAGGCTGCGGCCGCTAATGAGCCGATACCACCGCCCAACAAATAGGCCTTAGATTCCTTATTCATGTCAATTAATTCTCCGATGAGTTTGGTTTAATTTAGAGCTTGTATCTGATGTTAAAAACCCGATCTTTAGGTAAAAAGCAGCAATCTTTACTCATTACTTTCAAGTATTGCCTTCGCTTGCAAAAGCTCTTGATATTGTTCGTCGCTGACATCTGGATACTTGAGGTTTAGTTCCTTTAACTGGGTGTAAATGATGCCAGCTACAACTAGACGAGTAAACCATTTGTGATCGGCGGGGATAATATACCAAGGAGCATATTCTGTACTGGTGTGATTGAACATATCCTCATAGACACTCATATAGTCATCCCAAAAGCTACGCTCTTTCGCATCATTTACAGAGAATTTCCAATTCTTTTCAGGGCGATTAATCCGTTCTAGAAAACGTTCTTTCTGCTCCTCTTTGGATACATTGAGGAAAAATTTAAGGATGATCGTCCCGTTATTAACCAGATGCTTCTCAAAGTTGTTGATTTCTTCAAAGCGACGCTTCCAAATATCATTATCAACTAAACTAACAGAGAGCGGTCGCTGCTCTAGGATTTCTGGATGTACTCTTGTTACTAATATTTCTTCGTAATAAGATCGATTAAAAATGCCAATTCGTCCTCTTTCGGGTAAAGCCTTAGAACATCGCCACAAATAGTCATGATTTAACTCTTTTGTAGATGGTGCTTTAAAGCTATGCACCTGACATCCTTGAGGATTAATACCCGACATAACGTGTTTAATGGTACTGTCTTTACCAGCCGCATCCATAGCCTGAAAGATGATTAGCACAGCATGGGTGTTTTCGGCATAGAGAATATCCTGATATTTAGCTAACGCCTTAATACCTTCCTTTAAATGACCTTTAGCTTTTGACTTTTTGAGGTAATCAGCTTTGTAGCCTGGATCATAGTCTTTTGCAAGAGAAATTTTCCGTTTTTGTGGCACAAAAATCTGTTCTGGTGGCACAATAAAAGGACGAATCAAATCATCAAGTTTTTTGATAGGAAATGGGTTTAAGGATGAATCAGTGTGATTATGTTTATCGGTCATGATTTTAACTCTCAAATATTAAGTTAATATCTGGGGTAAGCGATCAAGAATCTTTATCTATGCTATCGAAATTCTAACATAGTTTTTTCAGAAATAGATTAAATTTACTTTCTGTTGATTTTCGAGACTTTAATACTTACCGCCAGAAAAATCGTCATCCTTTTGAGAATTTGATGTCTATTAACTAAAGTAATGTTAGAAATTGGCGATCGCCTAAAAATCACAACTCACAGGAATAGCGATCGCCCTTTAATATTCACAACCAGCGATCGCATTCCCCATACCCAAAATTTAGCTATCTAAACTTGAACTAACGGCTGATTGTTTATAGATGAACGAGGTTGAATCGTCTTTTGAATTTCTTCTCCTGCTAACTCTTCGGCTAGGCGTAATTCATAGGCTTTTTGCAAATTAAGCCATAGTTCTCCACCAGTGCCAAACCATCGTCCTAGACGTAGTGCCGTGTCAGCAGTAATACCTCTTTGCCCTTTGAGAATTTGCGTAATCCGATTTGTGGGTATATGGAGCGATCTCGCTAGTTCTGACGCACTAATTCCAAGTTCTTCTAATTCATCAGATAAGATTTCGCCAGCGTGAATTGCAGGTCTTGCCATAGTTGTTTTCTCCTTTAGTGATAATCGACAATTTCGATATTAAATGGGCGATTTTCTGTTTCTGTCCACTCAAAACAAATACGCCATTTGTCATTTATGCGGATGCTGTACTGCCCTTTTCTATCTCCGCCTAATACCTCAAAACGGTTACTTGGTAAAGCCATTAAAGATTCTTTGTTAGGTGCGGCTTCTAGGATTTCTAGGCGTTTGTATGCTTGTCTTTCAAATGCCTGAAATTCTTTGACACGATCGCCAGTAGCAAATTTGGCTGTGCGTTTGTCTTTATATTTTTGAGGCATAGGCAAGCGTTATGTGTTACGTCAAGCATAACATTTATATCGCAATTTCGCAAAAAATCAACCAGCGATCACAATACTGCAAAACATACAATTGATCGGCGATCGCCTAAAAATCATGACTCACAGTAATAGCGATCGCAACTTTACCTCTTCACCTCCCAAAAACGATCGCCTAAAAACCACGAATCACAAAAATAGCGATCGCCACCTACAATCAATAAACACCCCAAAAATCGGATAAGTACGGTGAATAATAATCAATTTGGTGCGTTGCATTCCTTAATCCAACCGACAGATCGGCGATCGCTATTCCTTTAATTATTGTCGAAGTTCTTTCTAAATCAATTTTTAAACAACTCTAAAATATTTTTGAAGGAAGTTTTCCAAATAGCTTCTGATAATCTCTTGCTAATTGCCCTCGATGAAAAAAGCCTAATTTTTCAGCAATTTCATAAATTAATGGGGGGTGATAATTTTGATTAAGACATTGATGTAAAGCATTGAGACGAAGTTGTTTGAAATACTGCTTCGGAGAAATTTGATAAAAGTCTTTAAAAACATATTCTAAGGTTCGTTGACTCACCTCTAATGCTTGACAAATATCTGAAGTGGTTAGGTCAGAATACAGACTATTTTTCATCATTTCTTCTGTTTGTTTCAAAATAGAGGTTCGTCTGATAGTATTTTTTTTCGGCTTAACATCTTGGGCTTCTGCTAAAGTTAAAAGAAAATTTTTGACGATTTCTTCTTTTAATTGTTGTTTGATAAATTTTAGACTTATTGCTTTTCTTCGCAAGGCTATTTGTTGAGATTCTAAGTCAAAAGATAGTTGATAAAGCTGATGACAGGATTGTTGTAAACTACGAATTTTTTCAGGTGAGCAAGTCAGTATCGAACACTGAGAATAATTTAAAAAGTTTTTCGCTTCTGGTAAATCTAAAGTTTGACAGGATTGATTGAGATAATCCTCATGTACATAAAGCTGAAACCGATGAGAAAAAGGGGTTTGAAGCACCTCAAATTCTTTTTTAGGGGGGATAATTCCAATATAATTATTTTCTACTTGATACAAATTTTGGAAAAAAACACGTTTAGCCTGAACAGGAATCCCAAATAACCACATATTGGCATGGATGAGTCCCTCCTGCTTATTTAAACAATTACGTTGAGACAACTCTAACATAACCTGCTCTGTGATTAACTTTGAAATATAGCCTTCAAAATTCCCCCCACTGAGTTGTAAAGCATCCATTTCTAAGAATTCTCGCATCTTACAAAAGTCAAAAAAGTCACAATAATATTCACTTTTAAAAGTGATCTCATTAGACTCAATCAAAATATTGGTTTTGTTGTCAAAAAGAAACATTGGACATAACTCCTTGTTATCAAGTAAACTAACTTTTTTTCTCATCAATCGCAAAACTTGCGTTTTTTAGATCATCTGGGCAAAGGGGGTGAGGTAACATGGCTTGCAGGAAAGTTGCTTGACCAAATTTTGCCCAAAATCCTGGGGAAACTTCCTCTAGTGTGCATGATCAAGTTTCTATATCATTCACGACGAAGATACAGCAGAGGATTAAAGATTCTCCCCATAATTTCACTATTGTCAGTGATCTTAGTTGTAATTTGATTTTTCTTTACCTTTTAGACAGAGGAGACTCACCGTGGCAAAAAAATTTAATGGTACAATCGCCCTCGACATTCGGGATTCCGTACCCGACTGGGAACCTTACGCAGAACCAAAAGCCCCAGAAGGCTCACCGAACATTCTTTACCTCGTCATTGACGATACTGGCTTCGGTGCTTGGGAGATGTTTGGCGGCAAGATTAAAATGCCGAATTTAGACCGTATTGCCAAAAAAGGCTTAATTTATACCAATTTCCATACTACCGCCCTCTGTTCTCCCACCCGCTCATCTTTACTGAATGGGCGTAATGCTACCAGTAACGGGATGTCCTGTATCGAAGAAGCGACTACGGGTTTCCCCGGCAATAATGGACGTATTCCTTTTGAAAATGCCATGATTCCAGCCGTATTGAGTGAAAGGGGTTGGTGTACCTTCGCCTTGGGTAAATGGCATTTACTCCCCGAAGAAGAAGCAAATATGGCAGCGAGTAAGCGTCATTGGCCCCTCGGTCGTGGTTTTGAACGCTATTATGGCTTTTTAGGCGGAGAAACGGATCAATGGTATCCGGACCTTGTTTATGATAATCATCTCATTGAACCCCCCTATGGTCCTGATATGGAGGACACCGAGAACGGCTATCATCTCTCCAAAGACTTAGTAGATAAGGCGATTTCCTTTATCCAAGATACAACAGCGATCGCCCCTAATAAACCTTGGATGATGTATTTCTCACCGGGTGCGAATCATGCCCCCCATCAAATTTGGCCGCAGAAAATTCTCGATTACGAATATAACACGATTTTAGATTACTCTGATAATCCCAAGGATGTCTCTTTTGAGATCACTAGCGTCTTTTCAGAAGGTTATGAGAAATATCGGGAAGATGTTCTCGCCAAAATGAAAGAATTGGGCATTTTTGGGGATGAAGTCACCGAACCCTCAAAGATTAATCCTCATGGTGAGGGAGAGCTTGCACAAGATAACCCTGACCACACTAAGATCGAAGGAGTTCCAGAAGGTAAGAAGTGGCCTCAGACTGACTGGGTAAGACCTTGGGACGGCTTAGAGAAACAAGAAAAAGCTTTATTTGTGCGGATGGCAGAGATTTATGCCGCTTTTTCCACCTATACCGATGAGCAAATTGGTCGTTTACTAGACTTTCTCGAAGAAACGGGTCAAATGGATAACACTATCATTATTGCAGTAGCAGATAATGGTGCAAGTGCAGAAGGGGGACCCAACGGTTCAGTCAATGAAAACCTGTTCTTTAACGATGTTCCTGATGATTTTGACAAGAACTTTGCACTTCTCCAAGATTTAGGCACACTCAAGACCTATAATCACTATCCTAGCGGTTGGGCTTGGGGATTTGATACGCCTTTCAAATACTGGAAACGTTGGTCTGGTTACGAAGGAGGTGCAGCCACTCCCTTTATGATATGTGGCCCTGGAATTAAGGAGTCGCGGGTAGCAGATACAGGCATTCGCAAACAATACATCCATGCAGTGGATTTGGTCCCAACCCTTTACGAAATGTGTGGTGTTGAACCCCCAGATGTCGTTAAAGGTTATACTCAAAACCCCATTGAGGGTATTAGCTTTGCCTATACTTTCGATCCGCAATATGCTCAACCTGAGTATCAATTTGCTTACAAACTCTCTGACGAGCAAAAACCCAAAGACGAACAGGGAAAACCCAAGAAAGTGCGAGAAACTCAGTTCTACTCTATGTTAGGCACACGGGGAGTCTGGTATAAAGGTTGGCACGCTAACACTGTCCACGCTCCTGCACCCTCTGATTGGAGTAATTTTGAGAAGGATATCTGGGAATTGTACTGTATGGATGGGGATGAAGAAGTGACATACTCCCGACGCTGACCGAAGCGGTACAGCGCGGGCTTCTCAACCGTTCGGCTGACGCTCACGGCGAAGCCTCACGGCGAGAGATTTCCTGCTTCATTGGTCGCATCTAGATATCATGTAGAACACAACACCCCCGATAACGATACCTCCACAGGCAGATTTACTTGACGTGATATCCCACCGCCAAGAAACAGAACGATTCATTATCCTGTTGCCTTTGTACTACGAGAATTTTACTCGTTGATAGTAGACAAAAATACTTGTCATTTCTCAACAAAACCCCATATTCTCAGTTTTCAAGGCTTCGGCCGTGAGATCAGCGTTCGACTGAGCGCTCACGCCGAAGTCCGAACGGTACAAAACAATTCCCCTAGCTATGCACTGTTCACCTGTTACCAGTTCGTTTGTGTCATCGGGCGGGCTGTTGACCAATTCCATTATAAACCACCTAGCTTCGTTGTCAATCTCGGCCCCTGCTCTCATCCCGACCCCAACAAGTTCGCTATGGGGCGGGGCTTCTCGCAGGGAAAGCTAAATTTAGAACCAGATCCCACTCAATCTCGCAACTTAGCTGAAGACTACCCCAACAAGCTCGAACAAATGAAGAATCGGTGGTTCGTGCAAGCAGGATTATACAATGGTGCGCCCCTAGACGATCGCTCTGCGGCTCAGGTATTGGGTGGAGAACGTCCTCAATTACGTCCCCCGGCATTTTCTGAAACAGACGGAAAAGATGCTACCTTCAGCTATACCTATTATCCCGGTGGCTCAGAAATTCCTGAAGCGGTTGCCCCTAATATTCGCACTCGTTCCTATGCGATCGAAGCTACTGTCTCCAATGCAGGAGCAGAGATCAAAGGGGTTCTCATGGCTCATGGAGGACGTTTTGGTGGCCATAGTTTCTATATCCATGAGGGCAAACTCTGTTATGTTTATAACTGGTTAGGACAACAGCAACAGAAGATCACTTGTCCACTCCCCAGTCTTAATAGCCAGGAGATGACACTCAAAGTTGAATTTGCCAAAGAAAAAACAATCGCTCCTCCTGATGAAAATTTGGGTAGCAGTACAGTAGGAAACGTAAAACTGTATATCAATAACATAGAGCAAACTACCACTCTTCTTGAAGGAACATTCACTGGCTATTTTGATAAATTCCTAACTCAACCGGGTAAGTTTGCCTTATCTGGTGAAGGCTTCAATATTGGTCGAGATGCAGGTCAACCTGTGTCAACAGACTACGAAAACGACGTACCTTATGAGTTTGAAGGAGCAAAACTGAAAAAAGTAATCGTCACGATTCAAAATGATGCAGGTGCGATCGATTACGAAAAAGAACTCAGAGGAATGTTAATGCGCGATTAATTCTATCTAGTAGGGGCATAACCGTGTTATGCCCTTTCTTGAAACATTTTCCAAAAGGAACAAATACCATGAAACCAGATGCCAATGTTGTCGGTACAGTTGGCTAATTTTTCAACCCGAACTGAGGTTATCTTAGGTCAGTGTTTGCTCGTTCGTTCATCCTTAAACATCATCCATTAATTATTGAGACTCAAAAAATGCAAACACCAATTGTTATCCACAATGAAAGCGGTTACATCCGTGCTGGACTTTCCAGTGACGATACCCCTAAAGTGATCTTTCGTCCCAATTCTGTTACAGGGACAAATCCCTTAGAAAAAGATGTCATTGTTAACTGGGAAGCCATGAAACAAGTCTGGAAACATACATTTGATCAGTTGGGTGTTAATCCTGCTAATCATCCTGTATTGATGACAGAAGCTCCATTAAATTTCAAAAGAAATCGAGAAGAAACCGTTCGTATTTTATTTGAAACCTTTAATGTGCCTGCTGTTTTCCTAATAATGGATTCCGTCCTAGGATTATATGCTTGCGATCGCACAACAGGTGTTGTATTAAGCTTAGGAGAAGAAGTTAGTTACGTTGTACCCGTCTATGAAGGGTTCTCCTTCCCCCACGCTATCGTTCGTATTGATATTGGTGGGACAAACTTAAAAAGTTACCTTGCTAAGTTGTTGTCTGAGCGGGGTTATTCTTTATCTCCTACCGCTAATAACAGTGATTTAGAGCAAATTAAAGAAAAACTATGCTACATTGCATTAGATTATGCTCGGGAACAGAGCAATCCTCCTGCCGACCAAACTTTTACAACTTCAACTGGTAAAACTATCAAGATTGGTAAGGAACGATTTCAAGTCCCTGAAGCACTTCTGCAACCTCGATTGTTGGGTATGCAATTCGCAGGGATTCATGAGACTATTGAACTCAGCATCTTTAATTGCGACCTTGTGATGCGCTCCAGCCTTTATAAAAACATAGTGGTAGTGGGTAGCAATACTAAGTTTCAAGGGTTAGACACTCGCCTGCAAAAAGAAGTGATTACCTTTGCACGAGCAGGTGCTACCGTTAACATAATTGTCAGCCCTGAACCTGAAAATGCAGTCTGGCGAGGAGGAGATAAACTTGCTCCTTTACTTGATGAGTATGGTTCGTGGATTACAAAAGATGAATATACTCAATATGGGGCTACTATCGTTCATCGAAAGTGTTTTTAGACGTTTAAGATTTTGACAAAGTAAACTCACTCTATTTTAAGGAGAAAAAAACAATGGCTATAGATATCCAAAAGTTTTTTAATCAGCAACTGCCCTCTGGCATGGCGAAACATCCTGACTCCGCCAAGGCTATTGGGGGGACGTTCCAACTCAATATTACGGGCGGAGGTGGCGGACAATGGTTCATTGACGCATCAGACAGTGGGCCAAGGTGTCAACCAGGTAAAGGTGATCACGGCTCTGCCGACGTTACGGTTACAATAGCTACCGAGGATTTTCAAAAAATGATGGAAGATCCCAAAAATAATGTGATGCAACTGTTTTTTAGTGGCAAGCTAAAAATTGAAGGCAGTCAAATGCTGTTGCAGAAATTCCCTGATCTTTTACTTTTAGGTTTTAGCTAACAGCCCCCCTAACGTCCTTTGTGTCTAAGGTGAATTCCTCGGATGTTTCATTAGCCCGTAGGGGGCAAATTGCCCAGCTTACTATTAATTAGCTAATGGTTTTATTGCATCCCTCAGTATTTTGACACAGTAAACTCATTCTATTTTAAGGAGAAAAAAACAATGGCTATGATTGGTGAAATCAAATTATGGGGAGGAGAATTTGCTCCCAAAGGTTGGCGATTCTGCGATGGCTCAAAACTAGAGATCTGGAGTGCGCAACCCCTTGCTTCGATTCTTGGCAATAATTACAGATCATTGGGTGGACAAACTTTTGAACTGCCCAACCTAGAACCAGTACAAGGTGTACGATATATCATCTGCTTAGAAGGTGAATTTCCAGAGAAAGCCTGATTAGTCCGTAGTCTGTAGGGTGGGCAATGCTCACCTTGCCATCAATTCCTCTGAAAATATTAATAATTGCTTTTTTCTGATTCTGACAATTTGGATTAACCATAACTGAATAACTGATAACTGAAATGACTACCTCTTTACAAGGATCTCAAAAACCCTCATCCCCTCCTGGTAAACCTCCCCATAAAGATATGGTATGGATTCCTGAGCGCACTTTCGAGATGGGAGCAAACAACTCAAAATATCCAGAAGAAGCACCTGCCCACACCGTCACCGTTAGTGGATTCTGGATGGATAAGTATTTAGTCACTAACAAACAATTTCAAAAATTCGTCAAAGAAACAGGCTATGTTACCTTTGCTGAAAAACCGCCGAAAGCAGAAGACTATCCTGATGCTGATCCCTCAATGTTAGTACCCGGATCGGCAGTATTTATTAAGCCTGATCGCCCTGTCGATCCCCGGACTTTATGTTGGTGGCAGTATATCCCTGGTGCTTACTGGAGGCATCCTGAAGGTCCCAATAGTTCCATTAAAAATCGGGAAAATCACCCCGTCGTGCATATTGTCTATGAAGATGCCCTTGCTTATGCTAAATGGGCAGGAAAAGAACTACCAACGGAGGCACAGTGGGAATTAGCAGCACGAGGAGGCTTAGATGGCGCAAACTTCGCTTGGGGTAGTGAATTTATGCCCAACGGTAAGGTAATGGCAAACACCTGGCAAGGAAGGTTTCCTTGGGAAAATCTGAAACCCCACCCACCGGGGACAGAAGCCGTTGGTAGCTATCCACCCAATGGCTATGAACTCTACGACATGATTGGTAATGCTTGGGAATGGACAACTGATTGGTATCGGGAGAAACATCCAGAAAACCCCGCAAAAGCTTGCTGTACCCCTAAAAATCCTCAAGGCGGAACAGAAGCAGATAGCTATAACCGCAAGTTATTACCCTCGACGCAGAAACCGCGCAAGGTACTCAAAGGAGGTTCTTTTCTCTGTGCGCCCAACTACTGCGCCCGTTACCGTCCCGCCGCTCGATACCCAGAGGATATTGATACCTCCACTAACCACATTGGTTTTCGGACGATTGTTTCTCATTCTAATTAGTTGTTTGTTTTGGGTAAAAAGGGAGCAAAATGGTTTAGTGCGATCGCCTAAAAATCACGACTCATAGGAATAGCGATCGCCTGAATTTAATCATGCAAACGCACTCGCCGTAACAACATGGCATTAATTGAAACAACGACCGTCGAAATGCTCATTAGGACTGCACCCACTGCTGGCGATAAGATAATACCAAACGGTGCTGCAATTCCTGCCGCCAAGGGAATGCCAATGACGTTGTATCCAGTCGCCCAAAACAAATTTTGGATCATTTTGTTGTAGGTGGCTTTTGCCAGTTTCAGCGCATAAGTGGCATCCAGTGGATCGCTTTTTACTAAAACTAAATCAGCCGACTCGATCGCCACATTGGTTCCAGCACCGATCGCCAATCCTAAATCTGCCTCAGTTAATGCAGGTGCATCATTAATGCCATCACCCACAAAAGCAGTCGGCTGTTCAGCTTTGAGCTTACGAATCAACGCAGCTTTATCCTCTGGCAAAACACGGGCATAGTAGCGATCGAGATGTAAATCCTCAGCAACAGTCTTTGCAACGGCTTCGGCATCCCCTGTAATCATCACCACCTGTACGCCCATTTTCTGTAATTTTTTCACCGCTTCCCCAAAACCCACCACCCACAATTGCCACATCGACGGCGATATCATTGCTTAAAGTTGGAAAGGTCGTTTTTGGGGTCGAGTCAATCCAATAGGAAATCGGTTTACCAGTTAAAGAATTCATGGGTGTTTCATGTGTTGGTTATGGTGTGCCACAGTTCTTTTAATCTCTGCTTGACAACTCCTTCTTTGCGGGCAGTGGCGGCTCCAGCTTTAGCAAATTGACCCATAGCTTTCTCTTGCTTTTGCTCTAGGGGAATTGTATTGCTGCTTTGGGCTTCAGATTTTGTTTTTTTATACCAGTTGTTTGCGCCGTTGAGTTGCTGCTTGATTTTGTCGTAGCGATCGCCATAACGCAAGGACAGTCTTTCATCTAATTCAGAAATCCATGTTCTGAGACGGGCATACTGTGCCTGAAGCCTTGTAGATAGATCGACATTTAATATCATTGGTTGTTTCCCTTCGTGATTCAGTGGTTGAAATTTTTCGCCAGACACCGAAACTATCAGCTTGAGGCAGATCTTGCACCTGATGTTAAAAACCCGATTTTTAACTAAAAGGCAACGAATTTAATAGGGTTTCAACCAATAAAAATCGGTTTTTTTGGACTTTTTAGTGATGGTGCAAGATCTGAGTTGAGGCTGTTTACTAAACCCCTACCATCTTTTTGTCAACCTTCGGCTTCAAACCATCTGCTTCAACGGCTTCTCCCTCAATGAAAGAACGCAGCATCCAAGCTATCTGTTCATGCTGCTCCATTAAACCTGTGAGAAAGTCAGCAGTTCCGTCATCCTTAAAATCATTGCTACATTTCTCAACCTGTTCACGCAAATTCCGCACCACTTGTTGATGATCTTCTAGCAATTGCGATACCATCTCAGTGGCTGTAGGAACATTACCCGGATGCTCTTTTAGAGAACAGATTTTGAGAAATCCTTCCATCGTTCCTACGGGATATCCCCCTAATGTTCTGATCCGTTCTGCAATAACATCGACATTGATCGTCAAAGCTTCGTAATGCTCCTGCCATAGTTTATGCAGAGTCATGAATTGTGGCCCCACCACATCCCAATGATATTTCTTCGTTTTGACCAGTAACACATAGGTATCTGCCAAACCTTGATTGAGTAGATGGATCACACCTTGACGCTGTTTGTCACTCAGTCCAATATTAATTGTTTTCATGGATAAATCTCCTTGATTTATAGTAATGGTCAAACTTTTTTACTTGTTTCTGAGACTTTATGTGTCGCTGTTTTCGCATTAGATTATCCCAGAATAAAAAACCACAAATCCCCGACTTTTAAAGCCTAAAACCCTGATAAATTCGTTAATATTTCGCAAAAAGTCGGGGATTTTAGACTAGGTGAAAGATCTCAGGATAGATATCGCAGCTTGTTTGCAAGACAAGCCACAATAGTTATTAGCCAATTCTTCGCCCTGTCATTAAGTTATAGACAATGGCAATTAACGCTAAAACCAAAAGTATATGAATTAAGCTACCCCCAATGTTAATTGAGAATCCTAACACCCAAAAGATGAAAAGTATAACAGCAACAGTCCAGATTAGATTAGACATAATTTCCTCTTATTGAGATAAAAATCACGAAAATAAAATCAGAATCAAAGATTGTTTTCTCTACAAAAACATTTTGATATTTTTTAAACAACTACCCATTATTCAAGAGATTTAAGTGTTGTTTAATCGATCTTTAATTAAAGATGTCTTGAACACCCTCTTTCACATCTTCTACTGCATTACGAGCTTGACTTTCGGTTTGTTTGGCTTTTCCAGCAAATTGATCTCCACGGTTTCCTGTAACGTTACCTCTCGTTTCTTGAACTTTGCCTTCAATATTTTTGGTAACAGCTTTTGCTCTCCCTTGTAACTGCATTTTGTCTTTCACATCTTCGGCTGTATTACGAGCCTGACTTTCAATTTGTTTGGCTTTTCCCATCATCTGATCTTTTGGATCACCAGTGAGGTTGCCTACTGCTTCTTGGGCTTTGCCTTCAATATTTTTCCCTGTTGCTTTGGCTTTTCCAAATCCCCATACAGCTATTAGCTGAGTATCAGATGGACTGATAGATGAGATGGAAGAAGTTGCTGCCCAACTATTCGTAGTTCCAAAATCAAAAGCTATAGTAATTGCCAGCATGAAAGCTAAAATTATGGTAACAAAAAACTTACGGATCTGTGTAAAAGAAATCATTTTTTAAAACTCCAAAAAAGAATTTGATCGATCAATAATATATTGATCATAAATACAGGATCGTTTCATTACTATGAGACAGTCATGAATCTAAGGGTTAGACTTACTTTTGAAAATGCTAATATATTCATGACTGACTTTTTAGCCATTAGTAAGTAAGTAGGCGGTCATAAATAAACGAATGTTCGTTTTATGGTTTCACAACAGCTTTTACCATAACGGTATTAACGCCTTTAATTTCCATTGCTAATGGTTCAATTTTATTGAGTTCATCCTGTGTTTTTACCGTCCCCGATACAGTAACATCGCTTTTCTTAGCCGTGACGGTAAGCCTACCACGAGGGATATTTGCCTCTAGTTTACTACGCACTTCATTAGCCAAATCTCCCTCAGCACGTTCTTGGGCGTCGCCTCCTATATTATTGCGCTGCTCCCGCGCTCGGATGTCTGAATCTAGCTGTTGTCGGCGCGTATCACTTTGAGCGTCATCTTTAATGGTTTTAACCTCTTCTTTTGTGGAAGCCTGCCCATTTTTGTCTGTGGTATTGGGGGCATCGGATGTTGTTTTAGTGCTTGCACAACCCGATACAGTTACCATCAACAAAACGCTGAGTAGTAAGGGCAGGGTAGAGCTTATTTTTGTGAGCTTATTCATATTGCCATCCTTAATTTTAGTATCAAATAACTCCTCAATTTTCTAGACTCGTGAGTGACGACTAGAAACTGTTGTCGTAGTCTGCACCGACTCCCTAGGTAAATCGTAAGCATACCAATCATCAATGCTATGCTTATCGAAAATTGACTTAGCCAGGTCGATATCGGCTTCTGAGCCTTCAACCATGACCAGATAATCACCATCAGAAACGCGATCGCTATAGATCTTTGCCCGATCTGCGGGAATACCTAAGCCTACGAGTCCACCGGCCAAAGTACCCGCAGCAGCACCGATGACTGTGCCTGAAATAGTTGTAGCGATCGCAGTTGCGGCCGCACCGGCCAACATTATTGGGCCAATACCAGGAATAGCGGCAATACCCAGTCCGACTAATAAACCTGTTATACCTCCGACAGCACCACCAGCAACAGTTCCTTTTGCTGCTGTTTGTGGAACTTCTTTTTCATTGCTATCTAAGTTACCGACATCTCTCAGTCGATTACTTGTATTAGCTCCGGTAACTTCAGTATAGCGATTCATATCATGCCCAACTACTGAAACTCGATCCATCAAAAAACCATTTTCTTTTAATTCACGCAGGGCGATTTCAGTTGCTTCATAACTTGGAAATATACCCACGGCCCGTCGTTGTTGTAAAATCATTGCTTTCTCCTAAAATTTATTATTTGTTCTTGGTTGAATTTGTCAATTGAAGTAATCAATTTTTCAAGTTAATGAGCATTAGTTGAAATTCTCACGAGCTTGAGCTTCTATAGCTTTTGTTCCTTCAAGATCTTCTTTTGCTACTTGCTTAGTTTTTCCACCAGGTTCATAGTCGGGATTAACAATACTGTTATTGAGTCCTTCTAGAGTTTGTGCTTTAAATTGTTTGGCTTTTCCAGCAGATTGAGTTTCGAGATCGCCTGTTATGTTGCCTATTGTTTCTTGCGCTTTGCCTTCAATCTCTTTCGCTGTTGAATTTCCCCCGCCCCACATAGCTATTAGTTGCGTATTAGATGGACTAATAGATGAGATAGAAGAAGTTGCAGCCCAAGCATTGGTAGTTCCAAAATCAAAAGCTACTGTAATTGCGAGCATGGTAGCTAACACTATGGTAACAAAAAAGCGACGAATTTTGTGAAATGAAATCATTGTTTTTACTCCAAAAAAGAATTTGATATATCAACAATAATTTACCGAGGCTCAGATTTTGAACCAGCCTAAATCATCAAGATTGTTGAAGGAAGAAAAGGTAAAGGAAAAAAGTATTTTTATTCATTTTTTACCCCTTACCCTTTGTTTTTAGCCAATTAAATGAGAGGGGTCTAATTATTGCTCAGCAATGGTGGTGCGAAGCATTCTTTTGACAGAAGTGTGACAAATAATTGACTAATCAACAATTTTTTTTGCTTCATCTTTTACATCTTCAACAGTGTGACGAACTTTCGCCTCTGCCTGTTTCGCTTTGCCCTCTGACTGATCTTTGGGATCGCCTGTCACATTGCCTGCTGTTTCTTGAATTTTGCCTTCGACATTTTTGGCGGTTGCCTTAGCTCTATCTTTTAAACTCATGATGTGTTCCTTGTTGAATTGGTTATTGAATTTATTGAATCTAAGGACTACTTACATAAGTCCTGTTAGAAACTTTTTCATGGTTTTATTATAACAGAGAAATTACCTAATTTTACAAAATAGTTTACACAAAATAATAAAGTGTTTTAATTCATAGCTAATTTAGGCTCACTTGAAAGCCATAAAAATAATCAAATTTAACGCAAAATATAGATAAACGGACAAAAAACAAAATAAAACGGAATAATAACCACTTTAATGCTACTTGTATAAAGTAATTTTTTGATTTAATATAGTTGGACAAACTTAGACAATATATTGATATTTGTCTGATATTTTCTTAATTATTTTACAGATATTTTTAGACAAACTTTTTCTTATTTTAATCCAACTGAATGCAAGCAAATTGAGTTAGATTTTGGTAATTTTTCTTGCTTTCTTAGTTAAATATTGTGGCACAGCCATAATCAGATCTTGCACCATTATCCAAAAGTCCAAAAATCCCAATTTTTAGAGGCAGCAAACCAATCATGATTTGGTTGTCGTTTAGGAAAAAATCGGGTTTTTAAGATCGGTTTTCATTTGGATATAAAAAAAGATCAAAGTCAACATTCTCCCCGCCTTTCTACAGCGAGGGAGTGTCAAATGGACTACTTATTGCCAGATGAAGACTTTCGCCTCATATTCTGATAAATCAGTCATGATATTGTTATCATTAGTCTCGATTTCATAATTGTGTGTCCATTCGTGCCAAATACCATTAGCTGGAAAATTAGTCACCCGATAGCCCGCCAAGAAATTGTCTGAGAAATTCGCAATAACCACTATGCGGGAACCTTTTTCATTCCAACGACAATAAGCTAATACTTGATTGTCTAGATCTTCGTGAAAAAAGTCGATGTTTTCATGATAAAAAGCATGATTATTCTTGCGTAAATCAATTAAACCCTTGTAATATTCAAACAAACTACGATTGGAATCATTCTCTAATAAATTCCAGTCAATCTTAGAGGGTTCAATGGTTTTAGACTTATATTCCCCAAACTCCTCACCCATCCAGATCATGGGTACACCAACAGCCGTCATCATGAGTGCGGCTCCCAGTTTTGCTCGTTTAAAAGCCGAATCATCAAATATCTCTCGATTAGCAAACTCCGTCATTAAATGATTATGGTCATGATTAGTCAGATAGTTGACTACGTTGGTAACACCCAGAAATCCTTGACGTTTGCAGTCGAGTACATTTTTGAGTTCCTCAATGTCAAAGCGATCACCACACAAATGGGCCAGAATGCAATGATAAAAACTTTCATGCCAGCAACCATCCATGGGGCCGTCATAACCAGTAATGCTGTTATTTTCAGGAATACATTCGGCGACATTGTAAAATGGCTTAGAACCCGCTACAAGTTTTGTTTGTTCAACAATCCAGTGCATAAAATCGTAATTGCCAATTTGTCGAGCAGCATCGTAGCGAATACCGTCAGTGTGATACTCCTCAATCCAAAAACGCACATTATCGCCAATAAATTTACGAGCCGGATAAGTGCCTAAATTCTCGTCATAATGTTCATAATTGAATTCTGGCCCCCAATTGTTTTCAGGATCTTTAGGATCATGACGATACCAGTAATCGTGATCAATCTGAGTCAGGGGACTAGCAGATTCTGAATGATTATAAATTCCGTCAATTAACACGCGAATGCCTCTAGCATGACATTCATCAATCAAGTGTTTAAGATCTTCAGTTGAACCATAACTATTTTCTGCGGCAAAGAAATGGCGCGGATTGTAACCCCAACCATAGTCACCAGGATACTCTTGCACGGGCATGAGTTCAATGGCATTAATTCCCAAATCACAGAGATAATCAAGTTTTTCGAGAGCGTGTTTAAATTTCCCGCGCCGCTTCTCATCAGATTCACCCCCCGAAAAGTCGGCAACGTGCATCTCATAAATGACTAAAGCATGATCGGGAGGCAATGGTTTGTCATCGTGTTGCCAAACATAAGTATCAACAATACGTTGGCCATCTTTGATTCGCAGGACACCATTTTGAGTTGCATTATCAACATCAGTGGCATAAGGATCAACAATATCTATCCATTGATCGGGTTCCAAAAACCAGCTTTTTGACTGAACTCGAAATTTATATTGATAAATGCCGTCTGTTAGTTCAACCTGAATTTTGAAGTTGCCTTGATCATCTTTTTTCATCGGGATTTCTTCCCAGTTAGAAAATGAACCGATCAATGAAACTGCCTTATTATAGGGAGCAAAAAGTTGAAATTCGATCTTGGTTGCCATGTTTTTCGTTCCTAAATAGAAGATTGATCTCTAAGTATTGGTCAGGAAACAAGCCATGATCTAAAGATCATGGCTTGCTTGGAAGTCAAAATCTTTTTGCTTGCCAACAAGCCAAAATGGTTATTAAATGCGTCGTCTTATCAGTAAGTTGTAGACAATGCCAATTAGCACCAAAACTAAAAGGAGGTGGATTAAACTACCACCAATATGAATGGAGAATCCTAACAACCAGAGGATGAAAAGTATAACAACAGCAGTCCAAACGAGATCTAACATAATTACCTCCTTTATTTAGATAAAAGTGATTTAAACATTATTCAATCGATAAAAGAATTAATTAACTTTTATCAATTTTCTAGACCCGTGAGGGATAATTAGAAATTGCTATCGGAGTCTGCACCGAATCATCAGCTAAATCATAGATGTACCATTCCTCAATGCCATGCCTTGATAAAACTGACTCAGCTAGACCTATATCAGCGTTTGAGCCTTCAACCATGACCAGATAATCACCGCGCAAAATGCGATCGCTATAGAACTTAGCCCGATCTACTGGTATACCTAAGCCCACAAGTCCACCGGCCAAACTACCCGCAGCCGCACCGATAACAGTGCCGGAAAGAGCCGTGGCGATAGTAGTGGCCGCAGCACCTGCCAGCATGATTGGACCAACACCAGGAATGGCGACAATACCGAGTCCGATTAATAAACCCGTTAAACCGCCTACAGTGCCACCAGCAACTGATCCTTTTGCGGCTGTTTGTCCAACTTCATGTTCATTGGTATCCAAGTTGCCCACATCAATCAGTCGATTAGTTGTATTAGCTCCTGTCTCCTCTGTTTGGCGATTCATATCACGCCCCACAACTAAAACTTGCTCCATCAAAAAACCATTTTCTTTTAATTCACGCAAGGCCCTTTCAGTTGCTTCGTAATTTGAGAATGTACCGACAGCGCGTTGTGTTAATATCATTGCTTTCTCCTAAAATTTATTATCGAAAAGATGAGTGGATTCTTCTAAAGTTGTTCGTTATAGTCTTAATTGACTTCTGAAATATCATGGATTTTTTCTAAAACTGCTCATTGGAACAGAACCTTAAAAGGGAATCCCGCTAAGTTAAGGTGAAAACCCTTTCTCTATCAGCTTTTGGGGTTAGGTGTTAGGGGTTAGGGAATTACAAGACTTCAACCGAAAAATTGAGATGTGACGCTCTTTCGACGCATTTGCCCTAACCCCCAACCCCTAGCCCCTAACCCCTGTCATCACTAGCTTTTTTGCTTAAGTTAGCGGCATTCCCTTAAAAGGGTTTGCTAATTATCGCAACTTGTTGGCAAGTCAGATTTTTTTTGCTTACAAACAAGCCACAATAGTTATTAGCCAATTGTTCGCCCTGTCACTAAGTTATAGACAATGGCAATTAACGCTAAAACCAAAAGCAGATGGACTAAACTACCCCCAATGTTCATTGAAAATCCTAACAACCAGAAGATGACAAGTATAACAGCGACAGTCCAAAGAAGATTAGACATAATTCACTCCATTTAGATAAAAGTAATGAAAATTTGAGCTTTAATTGAAGACATTTTCAACTGTATCTTTTACATCCTCTACTGCATTACGAGCTTGACTTTCAGCTTGTTTAGCTTTTCCAGCTACTTGATCTCCAAGGTTCCCCGTAACGTTACCTCTTGCTTCTTGAGCTTTACCTTCAATGTTTTTTGTGACGGCTTTAGCTCTCCCTGTTAACTTCATGTTGTCTTTCATATCTTCGGCTGCATTACGAGCATGACTTTCGATTTGTTTGGCTTTTCCCATCATCTGATCTTTGGGATCACCAGTCAGGTTTCCAACTGCTTCTTGGGTTTTGCCTTCAATATTTTTTGCAGTTGCTTTTGCTTTTCCCCATCCCCACATAGCTATTAGCTGGGTATTAGATGGACTGATAGATGAGGTGGAAGAAGTTGCAGCCCAACTATTCGTAGTTCCAAAATCAAAAGCGATGGTAATTGCCAGCATGATAGTTAAAATCATGGTAACAAAAAAGCGGCGAATTTGCTGAAATGAAATCATTTGTTTTACTCCAAAAAAGAATTTGATCGATTGATGATAATTTGCTGAGGCTCATATTTTGAACCAGCCTAAATTATGGTTTTTAAACTCATGATTTCCTCCTGATTGAATTAATTGAATTTGAGAACTATTTATCAGCAGTTGTCGTTAACAATTCTGCTATTGATTAAACATCAATGAATTGATTGAATACGATACCAAACATAAAGAGCTAGGCTATAAGTGAAGCTTCATCGACTTGACCTAAAGGGCGGCTCTACCAGCCTGGGGGGCCCGCAAATCTTCTAAGGATAGTTTGGGTTTTTCGTTGTAAACCGAATTAAGCAGTAGATCGAGAACCTGAGACTGACGGGCAGCAGCGATCGCCTGATGAGTAATTAACTCACCCACATTAAGAATGACCTGATCGCGCTGATCGAGAATAACGCGGTTCACAGCACGGCCTAGGGAGCCTTTAATGCGTTGCTCCTCGATTGCCTGAGTCCCACGAGCCTGTATCTCGCTGGCTGTCTCTTTCACTTGTGTCCAAAGACCTTTGGCTCCCGCTTGAATCTGCTCTCCTGTATGTCGGGTTGTGGATTTGATCTGATAGCCGGCCCTGGTCATGACATTACTCGTGCTGTCTCGCGCGGCTTCACCTGTCGATAAACCAACCGCCTGTAGTAATGCTTGCTCTTGATGGTAGGTCTTAGCTCGTTCAATCACTCGTGCCGTGACGATTTGACCAGGTGCAGCGATGATTGAGCCTCCATCGGTGCTAACGACTTGCTGAACCCTTCTGCCTTGTGTCTGGTCAACGGTTAAACCAGCCACCGCATTGCCCACCTGTTGACCAAGTTTGTCCGAAAATCTGCCACCTGTTGCCCGATACAACTGCTCTAAAATGCCTAAATAGACTGCCGAATTAGCGATCGCCTCAGTGACTGTCTGCCCCCGAAGCACAAAGGATTGCCCATCGGGTGCTAAAACTTCATGCTCTGCGGTTCTACCTACCACAAAAGCTTTTTGCTCCTCTGGATCGATAATAGAATTGGCGATCGAGGTTGTTGCACTCCGCCCAAAATCCTGGATCTTATCTCCTGTGACTTGAGCAGTTTCCTGAACCTTATCACTGACAGTCTGCATAGCTGCTCTCATTCCTCCCACTTGCTCTTCCATGAGTTGGGCTGTCTGAATCGGCACAAATACCACATCTCTACCAATTTTGAGGGTTTGGATGGCTGGCACAAAGGAACGTCCAGAATAGGCATCTGCAAATAGACCGCCAGAAACTTCATATCCTTCAACCTCACCTGTCCTCTCATCGAAGTAAAGGTCAATCATAACTCCCAAATCTCGTCCATCTATCGTCAGGATGCGAGTCCCTTTGAGGATATTATTATGGTCTAAGATGTTGAGAATTTTTGGAATCTCAGTTGCTTTGGCGATCGCATCTTTAGATGCTGTAATTACCGCATCAGTTCCAATGGCTTGAACATCTTTTAACAACAAACCCAAGCAGTTGATTGCTATCTTGGTCAAAAATTAAATCTTCAACGGTTTCAAATTTTTCACCCATGTCATAGGAAACAATAGGCTTGCCAATGATATCTCTGCCCTTATACATTCCGTGTAAACTCCCATATTTAGATTAAGCAAATTACTCATCATTGAAACGAAGTTGTTGTTGTGACTGCTCGTTCAGTCTATAGTCCCGACCGAAGCCGGGTATCATGTTAATGACCCCAAAGTATTCGAGTGATAGGGCTGCCGCGATCGCAAATATCAGAAATAGTCCAGCATACCAGCTACTATTTGACTGTTTTCCGACTAGCCTTGGCATAATTTTTTCCCCCTTAATATTTTCAAAGTTTGAGGATTTTAGCTATTGCTGGTTACAGAGGAAGATTGACCAATGTTTTTTTCAGCAAAATAGTTATTGAGGAAAGTGCTGGCAAATGATAGGATAACCGGCCCAAAAATGAATGCTAATAAGCCATTCACCACAAAGCCAGGGACTAACAGAGATGCTAACCAAAAGCAAACGCCGTTGACCACGAATGAAAATAGCCCTAGGGTCACGAAATTAATCGGTAGGGACAATGTAGAAAGAACTGGTCGAATGACGGAATTGACCATTCCGATAGCAACACCTGCTAGTAATGCTGCCAAAAAGGTAGCAATGTCTACCCCTGGCACAACTAAATCAACGATTAGTAAGCCCAATGCTGTTGCTAAGGTAGTAACGAGATATCCAATGATATTATTGTTCATGTTTTTAATCCAATAAACGACTTGAAAAAAGAGTTTTGGTTGAGAAATGCCAATTTTATTGATTAACTGGCTTGTTGAGTTCTTGATCTTGTTTAACGATCGCCCAAACTGCATGGATACTGCCTGGTATCCAACCGAGTAGGGTCAGCCCAATGTTGATAAACAGGGTCGAACTGACCCCAAAGGTTAGAAAAACACCGACGGGCGGAACCAAGATGCCGAGAGCTATGTGCAGTAATTTCATGGTTTTTAATCCTCTGTGTAGATAAGAAATATGTATTCATCCGTTTGTTCTGGTGTGCCACAGTTGTTCTAATTTTTGTTTGATAACTCTTTCTCTGTGGGGGTTGGCTGTTCCATCGGTAGTAAATTGCCTCTACCAAATCGCCACAGCAAGATCAGACCTAAACCGAACAGATTGACCAGGAAAACGACTAATCCTCCGAAAAATGGAATTAGTGTCAAAACTGTCAGAATTGCCAAACCGACTAAGAACTGTTGCTGTAACGCTCTGTCCCTATTATTGATTAGGCATTGACCGACAAAAAGTGCTACACCTAATGACCCGACTAGAGCAGTGATAACCGCCGTCAGACTCAGGAGTGGAATCAGAGGAATACCAATGAGTGTTATCGCTAGAAACACGCTGGCAAAGAAAAAGGAGACAATCGCCCCGACCCCCCATAGACCAGTTAAACCGGGGTTTTGACGCAATTTTGTGGCCAAATTAGGCAAAAATTGTGGGCTAGTATGCAAAATAATTAGACCGAGAATAGCTCCTACTACGGCGGCACTAACTCTAAAAATGGCACTGAAAAAATAATAAGCGAAGAAACTCCTTCGACCTCGATCATAACCATACATCATGCCATGTCGATCGCTAAATGTGGCTTTCTCACCACCAATGATCACACCTGGTTCCTCTAGTATTTTGCCGCCAAAGGAGTAAGTGTCACCATCCACCCGCGCTCCTGTTTTTAGTATGACATCTCCACCAAAGGCAACAGCAGTATCCAAAACTCTGGCATTAGGTGATACCGTAACATTCCCCCCAAAAGCCAGGGCGTTTTCGACAACTTGATTCTCTGGTACGGTTACACTGCCACCAAAGCGAATGATGTTGGTATTGTTGACATTGATATCAGTCTGTGCAAGCACATTGCCCGCAAATATCAAGCATAAGGTTGCGATAAAAGCCAGGATCAATTGTTGCCATTTCATAGATTTCATCCTTATGAACGACAAGACCGAATAATGAGGGTTAGGGGTTAGGTTTTATCAATGAATAATTGATAATTGATAATTAATAATTATTCATTACTCATTACTCATTATTAATTATTATCGATTAATCAATCACTTTTTTGACTTCATCTTTCACATCTTCGACCGTGTGACGAACTCTCGCCTCTGCCTGTTTTGCTCTGCCCTCAGACTGAGCTTTGGGATCGCCAGTCAGATCCCCTGCGGCTTCTTGAAGTTTGCCTTCGATATTTTTGGCGGTTGCCTTAGCTCTATCTTTTAAACTCATGATGCGCTCCTTATGGATGTTTATTATTGAAATTTATTGAATTTGAGAACTGCTTCGCTGAGTCCAGTTAACAACTTTGTCTTCTGCTATTATCCTAACGGGTTTATTTGGTTTTTGCAATAAATTTACAATAAGTAATAAAAACTTAAGATTGATGGCTGATTTAAGCTAATTGAAATATGGACAAACATGGACAAATATCTAATACAAAAAAGCATTTTTCTAGTAAATATATATATTTTATAATCACTTGAAGCATTATATACAAAGCTGTTTGGTCTTTTTTTTGAAATTTAAAATAATCAAATTTAAACTTTTAAATTATATAAAAAATTTTGATTTTTACAACTTTTTTATTGTACGAAATCGTACATAACTAAAGAAAAATATATTAATTTTTGCCTCCATAAATTTCAACAATTGACAATGAACAATGGACAATTGACAATTACCTCTACCTAAAAGGTAGAGGATTGAAAATAAGGAAAATTTTTTTAATTTCTCCCCTTAAAAGAGGAGGTTTTAAACCAAATTAACCAATTGTCAATTGTCAATTGTCAATTGTCAATTGATCAAGTTTCCTCTCATAATCAGGATCTTGAGTGCCTAACAGTTTGTCCCAGAACGTGAAATATAGACCGTAATGCACGGTGTACTTGAGATGATGAATAGAATGATGGGCAGGCCCAATAAACCATTTACCGAGCCAATGATGAGGAAACGATAAGGGTAAGCGATCAATCCCAAGATGATTTAACACTGCCCAAACCGTCATGGTAGTAAGTACGGCAATTAACGTAATAAAATGCAATGGAAGCACAAAGACAATACCCACCAGAAAGACAGACTGAACTATTGCTTCTGGTGGATCAAAGGCAAAAGAAGTCCAAGGGGTAGGATAACGCGATCGATGATGTCCCTGATGTAACCACGGAAAAAGTGACGGGTGGTGAAACAAGCGATGAGTGAAATAAAAATAGGTATCCTGGAGAACCGCCACCGCCCCATAACTAACAGCCAAATACCACAGCCCATACTGTTGAGGGTTGCTGTATAAGCGGGTAAGGCCCCAACTATATGCTGAGAGAACAAACCCCGCCGCCACTGCAAACACCCCCGCCGAGAAAATAGAGAGTTTAATATCTTGTTGAATCGATCGCCAGGAAGGAGACAGATGCTGCGGACTTTGATTGACAAGAGACTGACTGAAGGGCGAATAAAAGAACCAATAGGTTCCCCCCGCCACCAAAAAATACCGTGCCAGAATAATCCCAAAAAACGCGATACCGTAGAACCAAAATGAGTGGTCTATCAATTCAATCACCTTCCTATTCCTGAGCTTTCAATTATTTATAACCGAATGCCGCGTTCGTTAAGGTGAAATCCCTTTCTCTATCTAGGCTTCCGTGAGGCTTCGACGGTGAGCTCAGCCGAACCGCGTCAGCCCAACGGTGTTAGGGGTTGGGTGATAGGGAATTACAACACTTCAACCGAAAAATTGAGATGTGACGCTCTTTCTACCCATTTGCCCTAACCCCTAACCCCTAACCCCTGTCATCACTAGCTTTTTGGCTTAAGTTAGCAGCATTCATTATAACCACCTACTTAGATTCGACAGTTGCCGTCATATCAACCTTCTCAATTCCTTTGATTGATTTGAGCAAAGGTTGAATTTGTTGCAGTTGTTCTGGTGTCGCAACAGTACCTGATACCATCACTTCACCATTTTTCACCTCAACTGTCAATTGATTGTTAGGTAGGTTGTTGTTAAACTGCGTCACGATTTCCTGTTTGAGATCCCCATCCGTTTTACTAACAGCAGAATCAGTTACACTGCCATCTGAGGGTGGAACTAACGCGCCAGAGTCATTAGATGGTTTGGAACTGGTGACACCGCCATTAGACGGGGTGGCTACTGTAGGCTTGGGAGCGGATGTGTCAGATTTCTGCGATGGTTTAGGGGATGGATTGGATGCAGAAGGCTGAGTAGGAGCCGTCTCCGTTGATTTAGGTGTTTCAGCTTGGGGTGCTGGTGCAACTGTTGCGGCAGGTTGCTCAACAACCGGAACTTTCTCAGGAGGAGGAGTAGATTCTTGAGTCTTTTCAGGTATTGACTCATTAAAAATATATACAGGCTGTTGGTTGTTCTGCTGAGTCAAAAAGTAAATTGCCCCCGCGCTTAGGCCTGCTACACAGGCGATAATTACACCAATTAGTATTCCTTTAGCTGTATTGTTGTCGGTACGGGACTCCCGCACATCTCGGCGATGCTCCTCTGCTGACTGGATATTGCCGTGAGAGTCTTCATGCTCAGTGTGGAGATTTCCTTGAGGATCTGTATACTCATTGTGGACATTCCCTTGAGCATCTGTATACTTCGTGTGAAGATTTCCTTGAGCGTCTTGATACTCAGTGTGAAGATTTCCTTGAGCGTCTTGATACTCAGTGTGGACATTCCCCTGATGATCTCTATACTCATTGTGGAGATTTCCTTGAGGATCTTTATACTCATTGTGGAGATTTCCTTGAGCGTCTTTATACTCAGTGTGGAGATTCCCTTGAGGATCTTTATATTCAGTGTGGAGATTCCCTTGAGGATCTTTGTATTCCCGATGGATGACCTGAGTGGATTTTGTGCGATCGTTGGTGTTCATTATTTTACCTTCCCTACTTTTTATTTAAGTATGGTATGTGAGTGTTTAAAATCAAGTCTATTAATGGGTTTGAACAGTATCAGAATTGTATAATTTGTGCTAAAAATTTACGATTCGTGATAAAAGATGAGTCTGACTACCGAAACCACAACATAGCCCAACAGAGCATAGGCTGCGATCGCAATCACAATGTTGACATCAAATATGTTGGCTCCACCATCGGTCGCGGGACTAATGAATAAGGTAGAAAATGGAGCAATGAAAGGTTCAGATAGACGATTAATCAACTGGGCAAATTGGTTTTGAGGATTAGCACCAAACAAACGCAGTAAAAACCTGATTCCTAACAATATTTCCAGCATTCCTGTCAGCCAGAAAATGCTATTAACTATCCAAACAAAGACAGCATTCCGTCTGGCAGAGCGTAAGCGTTTCTCCTCTTGATTAAGTCGGAAAGACTCCTCCTCATGTTGCAGTTCCTGTCGTCGCTCAAGATTGGTTTCATCATGCCGATTATGATTCATTGTTTTTAGCTTTTTTTAGCCTAGTCAATCATTTTTTTGACTTCCTCTTTCACGTTTTCGATAGTGTGGCGAACTCTTGCCTCTGCCTGTTTTTCCTTGCCCTCTGCTTGAGCTTTGGGATCACCAGTCAGATCACCCACTGCTTCTTGAACTTTACCTTCGATATTTTTGGCGGTTGCCTGGGCTCTATCTGTTAAACTCATGATGCACTCCTAATTAAATTTGTTAAGTTTGAAAACTGTTACAGTCAGAAGTAGGGGCGAAAGGCCCTGCGCCCCTACAGAAATCAAGTCTACGCGGTTTGCAAAACAGGGCTTTCAGCTTCTTTTTTAGAGATATCTAATGAGACTGGCTTGCGGGTTTTCAAGTTAAAGCGGAACCCTTGAGGTAAGATGTGTAACTTGACTCCACATACGGCCATCGCTTCATCTTTGAGCAGTTCATCCAAATTGTCATAAGTTGCGTCTGATTCATCAACAACGGTTACAGCACCACGCCCCACCACCGTCAACTCGTCACCGTCCACAATCATTGCTGTATCTTCGTCAATGCCAAAGCCTAAGTCAGCTGGCTGCTGTAAAAGGGCGGAAATCAGGCGGCCTAACCTTCCTCGCTGGGCAAAATGCTGATCGATCACCACTGAGTGTATAAATCCCATTCCCTCACCCATCTCTATCGCGTCCATGCGTGGGTTGGTTTCGGAGTCCCCCTCAACAATCATAAGATCAGGCATCATCGCAGCCCCGGCACTTGTTCCACCGATCACCATTCCCTCTTTATGGCGTTGGTGAAGTAAGGCATCTAGCTTAGTTCCCTTGATGTATTCAAGGATACGAGCTTGATCACCCCCTGTAAAAAACGCTCCCGTGGCATTTTCAAGGATTTCTAAGTTTTTGGGGTCATCCCCATCATCCTTGTGAATAGTATTGAGGACAGTCACCTCCTCGACACCGAGTCGCTCAAATACTCGGATATAGTCTTCTCCAGACTCACGAGGCTCGCTTGTTGCCGCCGTTAATACGGCAATTTTAGCGTCAGTCCCCCCGGCAGCGCGAACAAACTCTCGCAAGATTTTACAATCTCCTTCTTTGTCCTCTGCTCCACCAATGATAACTAATTTCCCTCGTCCTTTTATGGATTCCATATAAAAACTCCTTGTTACACTAAAAGGGTATTAATATTCAAAAAGTTGATGAAAATTAACATCTAGTGTTAATTTTGCCTTCTTTTTGACTAGAATATTTTGTTGCTTAACCGAGCCGTATTGAGGTGGGAAATACTCAGATCTTGCATCAACACTGAAAAGCTAAAAAAATCCTATTTTTAAAGACTGAAACCCTGATTCTTTCGTTGAAATTTAGGCGAAAAATCGGATTTTTGGTCAGGTGCAAGATCTGAGAAATACTCACCCTCATACATTGATTACAACTTAGAAAACACCCATCAGCACAGCAGTTGTAAATAACAAAAACATCGCCATGACAATCATGAAGATCGTAAAGTAAGGAGCATGATTCATTTTCTCCAAATATTCGTTTCTTTTGCGATCTTTTTCGCTTAGGGGTTTAAAGTGCATATCGTGCATAATACTTACTCTCCATTTCTCACTAAAAGTTATCCGTCACTCTAATTCACTGCTCACTTTCAACTGTTTACTGTTCACGAATTAGATGACTTATCTTTATTTCCAAAGTTTTGACCTTATGAGCCTGTTTTTTGCTTTTAAATGATTTCCAGAAGTCTTGTTTTTAACTAGAAACACTATGATATTTAATGTACACTGACCGGTTTAGGCTCATTGCCCAATGTCATCATGTTCATACCTCCATGCTAGACGATGGAACTACAATTAAACCTTAGTTCTTGTAAATATTTGTTAAATTAGGAAAGGGCAATAGGAAACATCTCGACTTAGTTCGATAGGAAAGGGTTTCAGTCTTTGTGATATTTCTTAATATAGCGTTGTTTATTTATTCTCAGATCTTGCACTAACACCGAAAAGCTAAAAAAATCCGATTTTAAAACCATGAAACCCTGATTCTTTTGTTGAAATTCAGGCAAAAAATCCGATTTTTGGTTCAGGTGAAAGATCTAAATATGTCCAATTACTAAGACGAGGAAATGCTTTAATTAGTCATTATTTAACATAGCTGTTTCCAAATGCTTAATTAATGTGGTTTGGGGTAAGGGGCCTTTTAAATGATGCCAAGGTAAGATTTGCTCGGTTTTCCAGTTATCATAAACATAGAATTCTAAGGTGGGTAATTGTCCTTTTAATTCTTTAAAAGCTCGTTTATAACTACCTAAAGTGTCTCCATAATGTCTGGTTAATTCTAAGAGTTTACATAAACGGCGATCGCCTCTTGAAATTAAAGCTTGAATTACTGACCAATTATAACTTTCAGGACGAAATTCTATGGCTTTTTTCTGTAACTGTTTTTCTAAATATTTAAGCCGTTTTTTGGCTTTTTCATCCACTCCAAACCATTGAAATGGTGTATGAGATTTGGGAACAAAGGTACTGCAACCAAAGGTTAATCTTAAGCCTGGGGCAGCTTTTTTGATAGCATCTAACATCATAATTGTTTGTTCAATATCTGTATCTTCTTCCCCTGGAATTCCTACCATTCCATATAATTTCATGTTGTTTAAACCGCCTAATTTTGCATTAATAGCAGCTTGAATGATTTCTTCATTAGTTAGTTTTTTGTTGATAATTTTCCTGATTTTTTCTGACCCACTTTCAACGGCAATAGTTACCGATCTTGTGCCTCTATTTGCTAAAGTTTGAGCTAATTTTTCTGTTACTGTATTAGTTCTTACGGAGGCAATACTAACACGAATATCATCATATTTAGGTTGAGATAAATAGTCTAACAAGCTTTCAAATTCAGGATGTTGGGTAACAGATGCCCCTAATAAACCGATTCTATTAGTAATAGTTAATCCTTTTTCAATTGCCGGAATTAAAGACTGTTCTAAACTAGCAGTCCGAAAGGGTAAAGTTAGATAACTTGCCAAACAAAAACGACACATTTCTGGACAACTTCTTACCACTTCTACCATATAGATATTTTCCCAAGCAGCTTTTTCTGTGACGACAGTTGAAGCAGATAAAATATTACCCCGATAGGTTTGTTTTTCAATGATATTAGGAATATTATTATCGATAGGTGTAATCGATTTAATTTCTCCATCAAGACTATGATAAGTTACTTCATATAAACTAGGAATATAAATCCCTGGAATAGTAGCTAAATGGCGTAATTTTGTTGCTCTATCTGCATTTCTAACTTCTTGATAAGCTAGAATAAAATCATTGATTAAATTTTCCCCATCCCCCAATAAAATGATATCAAAAAAAACAGCAAACGGTTCAGGATTTGCGGTTAAAACTGGGCCACCACCAAACACTAAAGGATGATTATTATTTCGTTGATTACTGTGAAGGGGAATATCTAAAGATTCAAGTATATTAAGAATATTGACATAATCTAATTCCCAAGAAAAAGAAAAGCCTAACAGTTCAGGATTTCTGGGCAAAGGTTCTTGAATATCTGTAAATAAACGACTCACAGAAATATCCGAATTAGTGGCAAACCTTGCCCAAATAAGTTGATATCCTAAGCTAGTAATTCCCACACTATATTCATTGGGAAAGGCGAAAATAAGGGGAATAGCATCTGAATTAGGAGAAACAGGGTTAAATAATAAACGTTCTTGGTTAAATAGAGTCATCAATAAAATTGTGTGAGGTCTTACTTAAATCTTATGATAACATTTTTTAAGGTTAACCTTATTATAGCAATATAAAATTTGTAGGGGCATGGCATTAGAAAATGATTGACTCCTCTCCTAAATATAAATCCTCTCCCCATGCCCAATCTTTATTTTAAGTCTGTGATCATGATGATTTAATTGTCTAAACCCCATTGATTTTGTTCAACAATTGACAATTGACAATTACCTCTACCTTTTAGGTAGAGGATTGAAAATAAGGAAAATTTTTTTAATTTCTCCCCTTAAAAGAGGAGGTTTTAAACCAAATTAACCAATTGTCAATTGTCAATTGTCAATTGTCCATTGATAAGTACCTAATCAAAATTTTCTCACTATTAAAATCGCCGAAAAAGTCGCAGCAAACCCCCAAAACAAACTCATGAATGTATAGACAAATAAAAGCAAATATTCATTATTGCGTAATAATAGATTATTCTCTAACGAAAAAGAAGAAAAAGTCGTAAACCCACCACAAAAACCCGTTGCCAAAAATAGTCCCAAATAAGGATGAATAGTAAACCGTTCAATTAAACCAATAACAACCCCAATAATTAAACATCCAATCACATTAACCGTCAAAGTTCCCCAAGGAAACATCGTCTCCAATTGCTCATTAATAATTGTACTAATTAAATAGCGAGAACAACTCCCTAAACCCCCACCCAAAAACACTAATAATAACGATATTGTCTGCATTTTGTCTTTGTAACCTCAATTCCCACCATTTTAAGCCGCTAATAACCCAAGATAACCTAAATATTCGCAATCATTCTTTACCTTAGAACAGAGAATATTCTCTTATCCTGGTAGACAGATCGAAACCTCAATTTATGCCACTTAATTAAGGGCAATTATGGCCATGTCTGCCTTCTTACAAGGAATGTTAGGGGCTTCTAGTTTAGCAATAGGAGCATCCGTTGGGGTATACCTGAAACCCAGTCGCACCCTATCAGCGGCCATTATGGCCTTTGGCAGTGGCACATTAATTGCAGCGATCGCCTTTGAAATTGCCCGAAAAGTCTACGAAGAAACAGGATTTTTGCCCCTAACCATCGGCTTTGCTATCGGTGGGGTCTTATTTACTACTTTAAGTCAATATATCGATGAACATGGAGGCTTTCTCCGCAACCCGGCTTCTAGTCGTCGCTATTTACTTGAAAAACAACAAGAACAAACACAAGAACCCAATATACTGCAACGCCTTTCCCAAGTAGAAGTCATCCAGCAACTTCCCGAAACCGAAAAAGAAGCGATCGCCAACCTCGTCACCCCCAGTTATATTAAACCCGGACAAGCCATCTGTCGGGAAGGGGAACCAGGAGATTACTTTTATATGATTGCCCAAGGAGAAGCAGAAGTCATCAAAGGGAAAAAAATCCTCACCGTGTTGGGGCCGGGGGAAATTTTTGGAGAAATGTCCCTGTTAACCGGAGAAAGTCGCTCGGCCACTGTTATCTCCCGCACTCCTATGGAATTGTATCAATTAAATCAAGAGAACTTTGGCCAAGTTTTGACGCTATCGCCTCATTTAGCCTTAGCCTTAAGTCGTACCCTAGCCAGACGACTCCGCCATTCCGTAGACTCCCATATCGCCGCCCAGGAAAATTTAGATCGGTGGCGAGAGCAGTTAATGGAACAAGTGGAACTCGATCGCCTGTTACGAGAAGACACAAATACCCTCAAAAGCTTAGTCAAACGCTCTGCTCCCCTCGCTATTTTGGTGGGAACCCTTTTAGATAATATTCCCGAAGCCACCGTCATTGGCATGAATTCAGGGGCGCAACATTTAGGCTGGTCATTTTTACTAGCCGTCTTTATTTCTAACTTTCCAGAGGCATTAAGCAGTGCTGCTGGCATGAAACAAGCTGGAACCCCAAAAAGCCAAATTCTGCTGCTCTGGTTTGGGGTGGTGCTGCTAAGCGGTATCATCGCCATGCTCGGTTATTATTTACAGGATAATACTTCATTATTGGTGATTGGCACGGCTCAAGCGATCGCCGGAGGAGCCATTTTAGCCATGTTAGCCAGTACCATGATGCCAGAAGCCTACGAATTAGGCGGTAGTTCCGTATCTTATTCGACTATTGCCGGATTTTTATTAGGGTTTTTAATTGCTATGATTTCTAAATAAACAAAATCCTTGGTTAATTTAATTCAAAATCATCCCTATGAATCTCACCCCTGCTGATGTACAATCCATGTTAATTTCTGAAAACCTTGGCGATCGCCTCAAAGGGGTTAATTTATTGCGTCAAATTGACCCAAAATTGGCCTTTACCCTAATTCAACCTTTAGTGACGGATAGCAATGAACGGGTACGCTATGCAGCGGTGAGTCAATTAGATACCCTAGGGAAACAAGATTTAGACATTACTTTACAATTGTTACGCGATCGCCTACAAAATGACACCGAACTCGATGTTAAAGCCGCCGCTGCTGATGTGATTGGTGGACTACAATTAACCGAAGCCTATGATGACTTAAAAGATCTCTATCATCAAACCACTTATTGGTTATTACAATTAAGCATTATTGCTACCTTAGGAGAATTGGGAGAACCCAGAGCCTTAGAATTACTCCAAGAAGCCTTAAAATCTGACAATGATTTAGTGAGAATTTCAGCCGTCGGTGCCTTGGGAGAGTTGGGAAACCCGGAAGCGGTGGCAATTTTAAGTCCATTCGTCAAAGATGAAGATTGGCAAATTCGTTATCGACTGGTTCAAGCTTTAGGAAGATTAGGGGGCGAACAAGCTCAAACCCTGCTTCAAGAATTAACTCAAGATCCCTTTGAACAAGTGGCGAAAGAAGCTCAAGATAATCTTAAGTGACAGCCTTTGCTAACACTTGTGATGTACTCCCGACGCTCATCGAAGCGATAGAGCGCGGGACTCCTGACGAATTAGATGAAGTCCAATCTAATCCATCAATGCACAAAATGTGCTTTTTGTCAAATCGAGTTTTTTTCTGGCAATAAAAATTAACATCAGTCAAAGGACAGTTGAGAAGTTTTTCGGGGGGTTTTTATTGAGTTTTGTTTCTTTTTTCTTGATCTTCCATCAGGGTTAACGAAATAATCAGACTTAAGATGCCATCTCTTAGGACTCATTTTGCAATGCAAATAATCCCCCCATTATGAAAATTCTAGTATAGCGCTTAAATCCCATGAATTCGTTAATAGTTGAGAATTATTAGCAATAAAATATTAATTTTTGTAAAGTTATGTAAAATATAAATAAAGGTAACATCAAAATTTTAAAACTAATTGACCAACAACCAAAAGATTTACTTATCAAAGATGTCTATTTATAATTTATTGTTCAAAATTCAAGGGTCAAAAATTCACATTTTTCGTCATAATTAAAGAGTAAGGTGAAAACTTCACCTTAGTTTATTTTCGTCGATGTTTCGTATACGGGAAGATTATGCAAACAGTTGATAGACAGTCAGGAAACCCAGAAGGCATGGAGGCCCCTAAACACGGCTTACCAGTCACCATTATTACAGGGTTTCTGGGGAGTGGAAAAACAACCCTACTCAATCATATTCTCACCAACCAAGAAGGCATAAAAACGGCTGTTTTGGTCAATGAATTTGGAGAAATTGGCATTGATAATGAACTCATTGTCACCACAGAAGACAACATGGTGGAATTAAACAATGGTTGTGTTTGCTGTACCATTAACGAAGATTTAATTCAAGCTGTCTACAAAATTTTGGAACGCGCTGACAAAATCGATTATCTAGTAGTTGAAACCACAGGATTAGCCGATCCGTTACCTGTTGCACTGACATTTTTAGGCACAGAATTACGAGATATGACGCGACTTGATTCTATTGTTACGATGGTAGATTGTGCCAACTTTAGTCTTGATTTATTTAATTCAGAAGCAGCCCACAGTCAAATTGCTTATGGAGATATTATTGTTCTGAACAAAACTGATTTAGTGGATGAAGGGGATGTAGATGCTTTAGAAATTCGCATCCGAGATATAAAAGAGTCTGCCAGAATTTTACGGACAGAAAAGTCTCAAGTTCCCTTACCTTTAATTCTGAGTGTGGGATTATTTGAATCAGATAAATATTTTGAGACTGAAGAAGAAGAACATAAGCATGAGCATGAACATCACGAGCATGAACATCACGATCATGAACATGAACATCATTCCCATCACTTAGAAAATGATGGCTTTACATCCATTTCTTTCCAGAGTGATAAACCATTTTCAATTCGTAAGTTTCAGTATTTTCTAGATAACCAATTACCGGCGAATGTGTTTCGTGCAAAAGGAATTATGTGGTTTAATGAAAGTCCGAAACGTCATATTTTTCACCTCAGTGGAAAAAGGTTTACTATTGAAGATGACGAATGGAAAGGTAGTCCCAAAAATCAATTAGTCTTGATCGGACAAAATCTGGATGAGGACAAATTATATGAACAGATTGAAAACTGTGTCTCTCTACCATCAACACAACGAGGTAAAGGGTTTGGGAAATAAAATTAATTCCCTAAAATTGTCATAAATTGTTTAAGGGGTGATCAATTTTTACCAAAGCCATTCGGGCTTGAAACACCCCTGTTTTAAAGTTTATCGCCATAGTCAAGTGAGATTGTCTATAAACTCTCTGATGGGAGCAATATTCTCTCACGGATTAGCTTTTTTTCTAACTCCTATCGCCTAAGAGTCGATGCCAATAAACCTATAGTTAATTATGGATAACTATTTCTTGTCTTGGTGAAGCTCTTGGCAAAGAAGTCTTTAAAGGGGACAATAGATTTTAGCTACTATCTAAATTTACCTCAAGTTTGTTTTGTGAATAATATTCGTACTGTTTCTGACACTAAGCGTGAGTTCTACCATTATCATATTCGACCGATTAATTCGGTTTATCGCCGATTTGTCGAAGAATTATTGGTGGAGATGCATTTACTCTCGGTGAATGTTAATTTTCGCTATGATGCTATTTATGCTTTGGGAGTAGTCACATCGTTTGAGCGGTTTATCCAAGGTTATCAGCCAGAAACGGATAAAGGGTCGATTTTTAACGCAATCTGTCAAGCGGTTGGCGGCAATAGCGAACAATATCGTCACGATGCTCAAACCCTATTAAACCAAGGGAAAGAGATGTCTGTTGAAGATTTTACCAATCAAATGGAGGGAGCAGCTAGGGGTGAATCTGGAGACGGGAGCATATTTGGGACATTACAGGCGATCGCCCAAAATCCTCAATTCAAATACAGTCGATTATTTGCGGTGGGTTTATATACGCTCCTAATCGGGATTGATTCAGATTTAGTTAAAAACGAAGAAAATCGGAATCAAATCCTCGATCAAGTCTCTGAAGCGTTCAATTTATCTTCAGAAAAATTTCAAAAAGACCTCGATCTCTATCGCAGTAATCTCGATAAAATGCAACAATTATTAACGGTTATTGAGGAAACCCTAGAAGCTGATCGCAAGAAACGAGAATCAGCAAGTAGTGAGAAACTGAAAGAAATCTCAGACAATAAAGAATCAGCAAGTTAGGCTGTTTAATGCTCAGCTTCACCCTGAAGGGTGGAGCTATCCAATTATGCAAAGGTCAATGTCCATCTTAGCGTAAGTCCGGTAGCACATTGTTAGGTACTTTGTCGTCCTAATTCATAAATACCACAGGCCATGCAAGCCAGCATTCCCATACTAACAGACCAACTTTGACCTAAGCCTAATTCTACTCCCCAATTACAAAATCCACCGATAACTAAAAAAGGAATAATGCTGAATAAAGAAGCATAAAAAGCATTTTGAGACTCTCGCGCTTGACGGGTTCTTTCAAATTCTTCGATAGAAGTATAAAGCGATCGCTCAGCAAAATTAAACCAACGATTTAAGCCTTCAATAACCCATTCTCTCAGAGAAGAAAACCCCAAATAAAGGGAAAAAGACCATAAACAAGCACCAGCAATCATCGCAGTATTGAGGGAAAATCGAAAAGGAATAAAATCAATGACCATAAGTTTTATCAATTGTCAAGCAAAGATTTGTGAATCGTCTATAAATTTTAACAAAACTCTGTCAAAGTAAGCAAAATCAATAATTTTCTGGAATTCCTCAAAACACCCCACCTTGCCTAACTACCAAATTAAAGGCAAAAATGATTATGATGCAACAATTAGCCCAGTTCGGGCTAAATTCAATTGGTGTGAGTGATGTTATGAATCAGTGGTTCAATTTTGTAAGACGGAAACCTAAATCTTGCCGTCCCCAACGTCTTTGGTTACTATTCTTAGGAATGGTTACATTTTTATTACCTGTCAGTCTCAATGGGTGGTTAGAGACTCCCTTACAAGCTCAATATGCACCAGCGACTAATTCCACGAACATTTGGCGATCTGCTTCCTTTCCCGTGGAAAACTTTCAAAGCTATACCTCTGGGTTTGGTTATCGAACTTCTCCTGTCACTGGTCAATCTCAATTTCATCAGGGCTTAGATCTGGCGGCCCCATTAGGTAGTTATGTCCGTAATTGGTGGGAAGGACGGGTGATCAGTTTATCCGATCATACAGCCTGTGGCACCATGATTCAGATTCAATCAGGCCAGTGGACTCACGTCTATTGTCATTTGATGGGATCGGTAGAAGATAGCCCCCAAGGACGTTATTTAATTGATCGAGAGGGGGGAATTGTGTTATGGCAAGGCCAAGATGTTCCTGTGGGTGCTAGAATTGGTCGTGTTGGTATGACCGGCCGCACAACGGGGCCTCATCTTCATTGGGGATTAAAATACGGGGGTCAATATCTTGATCCTGCCTTAGTCTTGCGAGAAATGTTTCGAGGTCAAACGTCCTCTTAAAATTTAGGTTTATCCTCCACTGACAGGAGGAATTAATACTAATTCATCTCCATCTTTGAGGCAGGTATCACCGTCAACAAACTGTAAATTTACTCCAAACCTTGTTAAATCTCGCCATTTTGCTAAGGGGGGATGTTCTCTAACTAACTCATCTAAAACATTGCTTAAGGTTGTTTCTGGGGGAAACTGTCGCCGTAATTCCGGCACACCATAAGCTTCCTGATAAATAGCAAAGAGTTTAATTGTAATGGTAATGAAAGCTTGAGACATAAATTCACCCAAAATAATCCCTAAAAACTGAATAATTGCTTTTTTTGAACTATTAACTTTTCTATCAAAATTGATCCATATTCTGCAAAATATGTCAAGCTAAAAGTAGGATTATAGTTGTTTATCAGGGGGGACTATGGGGAACCAAGTTCACAATCGGGAAGTCCTTAGCCAACCAGATTTAGCTGCTCCTATTTATCAAAAAGTTTTAGTCGCGGTTGATCATGTTGCCGTAAGTACGGAAGTTTTTGGAACGGCTTTAAACTTAGCCAAAGCTCAGGGAAGTGAGTTAATGATTTTTACCACGATTTCTGAACAGACTCCAGGAACGATGGACTTACCCATTTATTCAGAAATGGCCGGTTATGGGGCAATTTATACCCAAGAAATGGTAGAATTAGAGGAAAAATTAAGTCAAGATAATCTAGAAGAATTGCAAACCTGGCTCAAAAGATTAGCACAACAAGGAATTAGTCAAGGCATTAAAACCAAATCGGATTATGCTTATGGAGAACCAGGGCAGCAAATTTGCGCCTTAGCCAAAAAATGGGACGCTGACTTAATTATTATTGGTCGTCGTGGCCGGAGTGGCTTATCAGAGTTATTGTTAGGTAGTGTGAGTAATTATGTGATTCATCACGCACCCTGTTCTATTTTAGTTGTACAACACTAGGACTTACTTACCTAGGAGTAGAGGTAATTTATGAATTACCCCTACAGGCACTAAAAAAAGAGGGTCATCCCCTCTTTATAATAAGGATTGACGGTTGTTTCCTAGTCTTCTGTGGCCGCAACCGCTAATTCTTCATCCGGTTCTAATGCCGAAGGAATATCCTCTAGATTTTCTTCTTGGGGCATTTCTTTGCCTTCTGCCTCAGCTAAGAGCTTCAGACGGTATTTTTCCGCCATTTCTTCTGCTTTCTCAAACACTAAATCCCGATTTTTGAGCATATCACCAGGTTCGGGTTCTAGTTGTTTCGTAGACAGAGAAATACGTCCTCTTTCTGCATCTAAATCAATGATCATCACCTTCAGTTCATCATTGACCCCAAAGACACTGTGAGGAGTATCAATGTGGTCATGGGAAATTTCAGAAATGTGCAGCAGTCCACTCACGCCGCCAATATCGATAAAGGCCCCATAAGGTTTGATACCACGAACGGAACCAATGACCACTTGGCCCACTTCTAACCCGTTCATCTTACGTTCTACCAGCGCACGACGATGACTGAGAACTAAGCGGTTGCGCTCTTCATCCACTTCCAGAAATTTTAAAGGAAGTTCTGTGTTAACTAAGTCTTCTTTCGCCTCACGGGTGCTAATATGAGATCCTGGAATAAAGCCCCGTAATCCTTCAATTCTGACCAAGGCACCGCCTCGGTTAGTGGCAAAGACGAGAGAGCGCACCGTTGCATCTTCTGCCTGTAGTTGACGTACCCGTTCCCAAGCTCGCATATACTCAATGCGACGAATAGAGAGGGTTAGCTGTCCGTCTTCATTTTCATCAGTCAGAATGAAAAATTCCCTAGTTTCATTCGGCTGGAGAACGTCTTTAGGGTCATCAACCCGATTAATTGACATTTCCTGAATGGGAATGTAGGCGGCTGTTTTTGCCCCAATGTCAATTAATGCACCCCTCGGTTCCATACTGAATACTGTCCCAGGAACAACATCCCCAGGACTAAAATGATAATCGTATTTGTCGAGCAGTGCGGCAAAATCTTCGTGAGTGAAACCAATGTCTTTAGTCGCTGTTGTTTTCTGAGTTACCATGTACCTTTGTTTACCTATATCTGATCTCCGATAATTGGCGGTGCCTCCTGTTAATGTACAGTTGCCAATTTTAGGGGGTTCAACCGACTCATTAAACTGAATCAAGTTGGGACCCTAAGCGCATGAAACTGCCACAAGCACTATCCTTCTCACCCTAGGTGACAAGGATAGTCAAAAGAAGATTGAGTTTGTTTTAGTCAATCAGTTTCAGGATACAGATTCTTTATTATAAATTATAGTTGATAAATTGAACATCTTGCACATCATATAATAATTATCTGTCCCGATGAAGCAAGAATCTCCCACTACATTGCCTGGCAATTAGCGGTGAGAGTGTCAACCTAGTAAAAAATATCCACGACACAGAATGTCCCAAACCGAACCAAATCAGCCACCCCATCAAGATGAAGACTTTGAAGCTGCCTTGATGACAGTAGAGCGATCGCTGATAGATCTTCAACAACGCTACAGGGAGACTCAGCAAGCCCAAAAACGTAAACTTGAATTAGAGGAACGTTTAAACGCCGTATCACCAGAATTATTGTCAGAGGTGCAAGAGATAAGAGATGAACTACAACAGTTATCCATAACCTTAGAAAGTAATTTATTGATTGATGGAGAGGTTAAAACCTTGTTTTGGGAAGGGGTACGTCAGGGGATATTAGGAGAGGTTTTTTGGCAAATTTTGCGGTTTGGAGGGTTAGGGGTTTTATTCGGATGGTTATTGAAGACTTGGGCAGGATAAATTACTCTTTCTCGTTCTATTAGAATCGGATTTGTGATCAAAAATTATCTATTTTTGATTAAGAATTAGACAATTTTTTTAAGGCTGCGATCGCGTGTAATTTTACTGATTTTTCTGGATCTTCAGCGAGTTTATTGAGGGCATAAATTGCGCTAGTATTTCCTAATTCTCCTAAAGATACAGCTACGGATTGTTTTATTGTTTTATTGTTAATAACGGCCTTATTTGAAGATAAAAAATCTATTAATATTTGAGTTGCTTGAAGTTTTAAATGCTCATTTTTTTGTATGCCTAATATGGTAATAATTTCTTGGCAAATTTCTAATTCTTCTCTTAATAATGCTTGTTGTAAATAGTTTAAAGCTTGAGGGGTTTCTGTCCAATTTAATGCTTTTATTACTTCTTTTTTTAGCATTAGGGGAGTCAGTTCAGAATTAAGAACCTGAGATAAAATTTCAGTTGCTTCATCATCTTTCATTCTTCCTAATGCGGCAGCAGCTTGTTGACAGACTTCTAAGTTAAGATCATAAAGTAAAGGTTTTAGATATTTAACTAACTCAAATTCTTCCTTAAATTCTGGTTGCATTCCTAGGGCGATAATGGCTTCTTTCCGAACAGAAATAATAGGATCTTTTAATGCTTTTATCAAGACAGGAATTAGTTGAGAATCATGAAAACTTCCCAAAGATTCAATGGCGATCGCTCGAATTTCTGGGTTAGGATCATCTACTATTTTTAAGAGGGGTAAAATGGTTTCTGAATGACGAATTTGTGCTAACGCTTTCACAGCTAATAACTTAGAGGAATCATCCATTAATAATTGTTCTAAGTTGGTAATAGCAACAATTCCCATATTTCCTAATGCTTCTGCTGCCATTGTTAAGAGTTCTTCTTCTTCTGTTGTTTGTAGTAAGTTAACGAAAGAAATTATGATTTTTGTGTCGTTAAATTTTCCTAAAATACGTCCCACAAACCAACGATATTCTGTATCAAATTCTTCATTTTCTAAGATTTTTAATAATGGATCAATGATAGAATTTCCTAATTTTGGCAACAGATTTGCTACTTCCCAACGTTGTTGAAAATCTCCAGTTTCTAGAAGATATAATCCTAATTGAATGGGATCAAATTCTTGGATTTTGGAACTATAAACAGCCGACGTAAATTGTTGTAATGTTAGGTTATTATCCATAGAAAAAGTCGGTTTATAATTCATTGATTTTTAGATTATTTATACTCTCAGAAAAATAATTGCTGAAAAGTTTGGCATAAACTTGAAGAAGATCAAGAAATCAAGAAAAGATTACTTAATACTTTGATTTGCTGCTTTTGTTAAAACATCCTCCATCCAACGATTAATACTTTTACCTTCTTTTGTTGCAGCAATGGTGATTTTTCGGTGAGTTTCTGGAGTTGTCCGAAAATGAAACTTACCAGAAAATGGCTTATCAGGAGATTGCCCTATTTCCTCACAAAATTCTAAATAATCATCAATAGAATTATAAAACTCTTGACGTGCTTCTTCAATAGTTTGTCCTTGAAATGTAATAACATCTTTAATATCAAGAACACGACCAAACAATATACTACTGTCAAGATCGATATCAATATGACCAGTATAGCCCTTGTAAGTTAACATCGTTTGCATTTTTCCTTTTCGTTGAAACGGCACAATTGAACTAGATAAGTAATTAAGTAACATTAAAGTTAAATGATTCATTTAGAAATATCTGGGGATTTTTTTTGAGTAGGAGGAAACTATTGCTAGTTCCCCCAAAAAGTGGACATCATAAATATGGTTTTGTTATCGAGATTCAGGCGTTACACCAGCATTTTCTAAAAAGTCTCGAACGCTTTTAATAGCAGCTTTACAGACTTCTTTTTGTGGATGAGGTTCATGAAATACTGCCCTTTCTCCATTAAGAAAAACCCGCACTCTTGATCCTCTTCCTTGACTGACGGTTGCTCCCAACGCAATTAAAAGATTTTCTATCTCTGTCCAAGTAATATCTGCTCGAACAGGGTTTGTATAGATAGCTTCTAAAGTACGATGCTGTTTGCTGTTTAACCCTTCTGCCATGATTTCTCTAACAGTTGCTTGTACAACAAGTGCCTGCATAAACCCCCAGATTGATGTACCTCCTTAATGGTATCAAAAAATAATACCATTGCCTACAATTAGTACGAATAAACCTTATATAAGGTTTATTCGTACTAATTGTAGGACAAAATACCATTCCCTCTCCTCAAGGGAGTAAGAAATGCAAAAAATACATATTTAAAATGCAAAAAGCGCATTTTAGGTCATGCTTTGTGACATTAGATACAAATTGTCTAGGGTTGAAGGGATTAAATGGGAACAACTTGACCCGATGGAGGTTTTTCCTGTGGTTCAAAGTATTCAACCTCAAACCACCGTATCTTTAAACAAATTTGAAAAATTTAAGGCAGAAAAAGATGGACTAGCGATCAAAGATGAACTGGAATACTTAGCTCAGATCGGTTGGGAAGCCATGGACAAAACCGATCTTGAACATCGCCTTAAATGGCTTGGGGTCTTTTATCGCCCCGTTACCCCCGGCAAGTTCATGTTAAGAATGCGGATGCCTAATGGCATTTTAACCAGTGAACAAATGCGAGTTCTCGGTAACATTGTACAAAGATATGGCGACGATGGAAGTGCTGACATTACCACCAGGCAAAATCTGCAATTAAGGGGTATTCGTTTAGAAGATATTCCCGATATTTTCAGTCGTCTGAAAGCTGTTGAGATGACTTCTGTGCAGTCGGGAATGGACAATGTAAGGAATATTACAGGATCACCTGTTGCGGGGTTAGATCAGGATGAATTAATTGATACCCGTGAGTTAGTTCAAAAAGTGCAAGACATGATTACCAACAACGGCGAAGGTAATTATGATTTTACTAATCTACCCCGTAAATTCAATATTGCCATTGAAGGGGGACGGGATAACTCAGTCCATGCAGAAATTAACGACATTGCCTTTGTCCCTGCCTATAAAAATGGTGAATTAGGGTTTAATGTGGTAGTTGGTGGCTTTTTCTCTGCCAAACGGTGTGAAGCGGCTATTCCTCTTAATGTTTGGGTAACTCCCACAGTAGGCGCAGTAGTAGGTTTATGCCATGCCATTTTAACCGTTTATCGGGAGCATGGCTTAAGAGCAAACCGTCAAAAAGCCCGTTTAATGTGGTTAATTGATGAATGGGGAATTAATAAATTTCGGTCTGAAGTGGAAGCAGAATTAGGTTATGCTTTAGCTACAGAAGCGGAAAAAGATGCCATTGACTGGGAAAAACGAGATCATTTGGGGATCTTCCCTCAAAAACAAACAGGCTTAAATTATGTCGGGTTACATATTCCTGTGGGTCGGTTTTCTGCCCAAGATATGTTAGATTTAGCGAGAATTGCTGAAGTCTATGGCAGTGGAGAGATACGCTTAACCGTTGAGCAAAATGTCATTATTCCTAACATTGCTGAGGACAACTTAGAGACATTTTTAGGGGAACCGATCTTAGAAAAATTTACCATCAACCCAAAACCCTTACAACGGGCCTTAATTTCCTGTACGGGGGCGCAATTTTGTAACTTTGCTTTAGTAGAAACAAAAAACCGCGCTGTTGCTTTGGCTAAGACTTTGGATGAAACCTTAGATATACCCCAAACCGTGCGAATTCATTGGACAGGATGTCCTAACTCCTGCGGACAACCCCAAGTGGCAGATATTGGCTTAATGGGAACTAAAGTCCGCAAAGATGGCAAAACTGTCGAAGGGGTTGACCTGTATATGGGGGGAAAAGTGGGCAAAGATGCTCATTTAGGAACTTGTGTGCAAAAAGGTATTGCCTGTGATGATTTATTACCTGTTTTGTCCAAGATTTTAATCGAGAATTTTGGAGCAAAACCGAAATGAATTTAGAATTTAGAATTCTAAATTGATAAAGGCTTAACGGTTTCGGGTTTAACAGTGTTAAACCCCTACGGGAACAATTAACAACTATTTTCATCGAGAGGAAAATAAATAAATGCTTGGAGAAATGTGGTCACTACGTGGACGGTATAAAATCCTCCACCTAACTTGGTTTGCTTTCTTTCTGTCTTTTGTTGTCTGGTTTAACCTTGCACCTTTGGCAACTCAAGTTAAGGCTGACTTTGGCTTAGAAGAAGGTCAAATCAGAACCCTGGCTATTTGTAACGTTGCTTTGACAGTTCCGGCCCGGATTATTATTGGGATGTTGTTAGATAAATATGGCCCCAGAATCACTTATACTTTGCTGTTAATCTATGCAGCCATTCCCTGTTTAATTTTTGCCACAGCACAGAACTTTAGTCAGTTAGTAATTAGTCGTCTGGCCTTAAGTATTGTGGGTGCAGGGTTTGTCATTGGTATTCGGATGGTAGCAGAATGGTTTCCTCCCAAAGAAATTGGTATCGCCGAAGGAATTTATGGCGGTTGGGGTAACTTTGGCTCTGCGGCGGCGGCCTTTACCTTACCTGCCATCGGCGGTTGGTTGGCTTTTGGTGCCATGACTCCCGCAGGTGTTCCCCTGTTAAACTGGCGAGTTTGTATCGCTGGAACGGGTATTATTGCGGCTCTCTACGGCATTTTTTACTATAACAATGTCAAAGATCATCCCCCTGGAAAAGTCTATCGTAAGCCTAAAAGTGCCAGAGGTATTGAAGTAACTACAAAGCGGGATTTTTGGTTTTTAATGGTGATGAATGCTCCCTTATCTGGCATTCTCATGGTATTAGCTTGGCGGTTGAAGAAAGTCGGGCTTTATGATGTCAATACCATGTCTATTATTTTGGTCTGTTTAGTCGGTTTATATCTGTTCCAAGCTTATAACTGTTGGGTGGTTAATAAAGACTTGATGACGGGCAAAAAACAGTATCCCGCCAAAGATCGTTACAATTTTTCTCAAGTCGCCATCTTAGAGTTAACCTATTTAGTTAATTTTGGCTCAGAATTAGCGGTTGTTTCCATGCTTCCGGCCTTTTTCCAGGGAACCTTTACCCTAACCCCTGCACAAGCGGGAATGATTGCTTCTTGTTATGCTTTCATGAACTTAGCGGCCCGTCCTGGTGGGGGACTAATTTCTGATAAATTAGGTAGCCGTAAGACTACGATGGCTGTCTTAACTTTGGGTATCGGTATTGGTTATCTGATGTTAGGCAGTGTGGGTAGTGGTTGGTGGCTTCCTTTGGCTGTTATCTTAACTATGTGCTGTTCCTTTTTTGTCCAAGCAGGAGAAGGGTCAACCTTTGCCATTGTACCCCTGGTTAAACGTCGTATTACGGGACAAATTGCGGGGAATGTGGGAGCTTATGGAAATGTGGGGGCAGTGGCTTATTTAACCATTTTTAGTCTGTTACCTGAATGGTTAGGGGGAGGAAAAGATCCTAGTCCTGCTATTATTGCTCAAGCAAATACCGCGTTTTTCCAAATAATGGGTATCATGGCAGTAATTGTCGCCTTCTTGTGTTTGTTTGTTCTCAAAGAACCCAACGGCTCATTTGCTGAACACCATGAAGGGGAAGCAGAAGGGGAAGAATTTCATCATGAACCTATTTTAGCTCCTTCTGTTGATTTGATCGCTAGAGGTTAAATTAAGATGTGGGCTTAATAATATTAAGCCCCTACACCGTCAACTAGAAACCGATAACAGACAACGCTATCAAGAGGTATTAACCTCCCCAAGAATTACCCGTCTTTATTTAGATGAATTAGCTAATCTTAATCAAACATCAATTGGTTTAGCAACAGTACAATTAATCACTTTACCCGCAGCAGAAACCATTGATAATACTCGTCAACTAATACAAAGGGTTAGAGAAGAGTTAACCCCCGACCAAAAATCCCAAGAACTCTTACAATTAATAGAAACGATCCTCGTTTATAAATTACCCCGTTTAAGTCGTCAGGAGGTAGAAACTATGTTTAGTCTAGATGAGTTAAAGCAAACTCGATATTTCCAGGATGTGCGTGAAGAAGCAAAACTTGAAAATAAATTAGAGACTGTCCCTCGTCTTTTAGCATTAGGGTTAACTGTTGAACAAATAGCAGAAGCGTTAAAGTTGGATATTGAACAAGTTAGACAAATAGAAAACAGTCAAAAGTAAATGATAAATAGCTTTCATAAAGATACTTCTGACTTCTGACTTCACACTTCTGACTTCAACAAGTGTTCCTGTAACAACCGATGAATAAACCGATAACCCCCACCCACGCGCTGTAATAATAATTGTTCCGTACAATAATCTAAAAAACGGGCATAATTCCAAGGGGTATAACTATTCATGGTTAAAACTAAGCGTAAACTAAAATGTTGTAACACAGCTTGGCTACTGGGAGAAACAATAAAAGAGGCTGATACCATAGCAATTAATGAAGCCCTTAAAAGAACAAATAAGCTTTCATCAATTTGATTTAACCATCCCGACATCATCCATAAACCCAAATATAACCCCCCCCCCAGAATTATTACTAATCCTGTGGTTAAAATAGTGTTACAAATTGAAGCTCGAATACCTTGATTGGGTTGAGTTTTAATCTCTAATTCTCCCCCTTTCAGCCCTAAAATCGGCCCGTAAATCAGCCCAAAAAACAGCCATCCAATCAGCCCGTAAATCAGCCCGTAAATCAGCCCGTAAATCAGCCCGTAAATCAGCCATCCTATCAGCCCTAAAATCAGCCCTACAATCCGCCCTCCTATCAGCCCCGAAATCAGCCCGTATCGCATATTTTTTAAGGTGAATTGTAAGGTTTCTACAGTGTCAATACTATCATTTCCTAGCCCTCCTATCAGTCCGTAAATCAGCCCTCCAATCAGCCCTCCTATCAGTCCGTAAATCAGCCCTCCTATCAGCCATCCAATCAGCCCGTAAATCAGTCCGTAAATCAGCCCTCCTATCAGCCCGTAAATACGTCTTTGCCGCCGACATTCTAAGTCTTTCGGTTGCAATTTCTCAATCAGAAAAATAGTTTGATTATTGCTGTCTAACTGTCTAGCTAACCATTGTAAATAATGGCGAGTTTGCTGCGGTTTCCTCACATATTGTAGATAACTTTTTAAGCTTTGCTGTCGCCGTTTCGGAGAATTTTTAATTTTATTTTGATACATACTTTGCCAATATCCTACATCTTCTAATCTTTCTTGTAGATAAACTTCCATCAAATAAGATATTTTTTTCTGTTGCGTGTTTAAGTTTGAATTGATCCCCCCTTCGCCCCCCTTACCAAGGGGGGTTTTTGATGCTTGTTCGCCCATCTTATCCCCTTTATTAATGGGGGTTTTTAACACTTCATCGCCCATGTTATCCCCCTTACCAATGGGGGTTTTTGATGCTTCATAGCCCCTCTTTTTAAGGGGGGTTGGGGGGATCTTATCATTTGCCAAAACCATAATATCTAAAAATAAAGGAGTTTGTGCCAACTCTCGCCAATCTTCATCACTTTGTATCAATTGCTGAATAGTTAACGCCTTTGTTTCCCGTAAATATTCATTAATTTGCTCATCATTTAAGGGTTGTAAAATGACTGATCCCTTTAAACCAATACGAGTATTTAATAACTCAAATTCTTCAAGGCGACTAGACACAACTAAAGGATTTTTCCAAGTACGAGGTTGCAAAAAATCATTGATTGCATCCACACAAGCTGCTTGTCTATCACTTCTTAATTCATCTAACCCATCCAACAAAGGAATAATTAACTCTTTGTCTAAATATTCTTTTGCTAGTTTCTTGCTTAACCCATGTTGAACATTTAACTCATCAATTAACCAATCTTTTATAGTTGTATAATTACTCGTCCAGGAAGACAAATTAAACAACAAAGGAATGGGATGATTAATATTCTTTTCTGCTCGTTTAGCTAAAGTTTCTGCTAACTTATATAAAACCGTTGATTTGCCTGATCCTGGATTCCCTAAAATCAGTAAACGACCTTGAATATCTTCCTCTCTATCATAGACATTAATAATAGATGTTCCTGATGGTAATAACTCCACTTTTTGATTAACCCGTTTTAACTGCATTGCCGGAATAACTTTTGTTTCGTCTACCTGTTTATTGAGGGTAATATAAACTTGATTGCGTAGAGATTGAGATAATAACCGTGTAGCAGTTTCCTTACTATATTTAATTAACTTATGTTGATTTTCATCTCGTTGGGTTTGGGGTTTATTATCATCAACAGGCTTAGTATTGTGATTAATATTATTAACATACTGAGTAATCTGAGAATCATTAATATTACCTGCACTTACCCCTTTTAAGTCTCTTTCAATGTGAGTATTGTGATTAATATTATTAACATCCCCATTATAATCTCTCTCTGCATGGCCCCCTCCAAAGTTAGCCTCAGAAAAATCATTCGTTGTTTGTTCATTTTTATCTCTACCGATATTATCGCCAGTTCCCGAATGATTCTGCGGCATGACCTCAATTAAGGGTATATTGTGCCTACATGATAGAACATTTTGGGAGATGGGGAGAACTTTATACTTTGCGATCGCCTTAAAGTCAGGGATGAAAACTTAATTTTACTCAAAAGGAGACAAAGCTAAACTAAACCCATGCAAGACTTCTTCTCCCCTTAATTCTGTTGGTAATTGTTTAATTTCTACAGGTTGATCAGGTCGATAAATTTCTACCTGTTGTTGTTGAGGATTAATTAACCAACCTAACAGTAAACCACTATTGAGATATTCCTGCATTTTAGCTTGAAGATTTTCCAGAGAATCAGTACGAGAACGAAGTTCAATGACAAAATCAGGACAAATAGGGGGAAACTTTTCTTGTTTTTCTCGACTCAAAGACTGCCAACGAGTTAAACTGATCCAAGCAGCATCAGGGGATCTATCTCCCCCATTGGGTAAACGGAAAATAGTCGAAGAACTAAACACCTTTCCTAATCCAGTTTGACGATTCCATAACCATAGTAAACTAATTAAATCAGCTTCTCGGCCTCCACTAATTCCCCCAACGGGTGGCATAACAATTAATTCTCCTTTTGCGGTTCTTTCTATTTGCCAATCTTGGTTAACTTGACAAAGACGGTAAAATTGTTCATCGCTGAGGTTAACCGTATCTAAATTTAAGATTATTGCTGTCATTGCTTAATTCCGCCTCAGAAATCACCCTAGTGTTAATTATACTAAAGCACATTCGTTAAACTAAGAATAGCATCCCAACCAACCATCAAATCACATTATGGTTACTCAACTCAAAAACGAAACCACCTCAAACATTATTTATCCAGACAGCGACGGGAAACCCATGGCCGATAATACCCTTCAGTTTCGTTGGATTACTATGATAAAAGCTAATTTAGATTGGTTATTTGCTAACGATAATAATGTATTTGTTGCGGGGGACTTACTTTGGTATCCCGTAGAAGGTGACAATAAAAAAAGACTTGCACCGGATGTTATGGTAGTATTTGGTCGTCCTAAAGGGGAAAGGGGTTCTTATCAACAATGGAAAGAGTATAATATTGCGCCTCAAGTGGTATTTGAAATTCTTTCACCAGGGAATACTCAAACCGAAATGAGTCGGAAATTGCTATTTTATGAGCGTTATGGAGTGGAAGAATATTATATTTATGATCCTCATAAAAACGAACTTAGTGGACTGTTACGAGGAGAAGAAGGCTTAGAAATTATTGAAACTATGGATGGTTGGATAAGTCCCCGTTTAGGTATTCGTTTTGAAGTCACAGAACCCGAATTAAAGCTATATTATCCTGATGGTAATAGTTTTACAACTTACACGCAAGAAAAACAACGGGCTGACAAATTAGCAGCTAAATTAAAAGAATTAGGAATTAATCCAGATGAACTTTGACAGAATTTTGGTTAATTTTCTGGGCTTAACAATATTAAGCCCAGAAAATTTTTGCTATCAGTTTAAAGCCTTGTTTTCAGTTTGCATCAAATCCCAAAATTCTGAGATCTGTCTCATTGATTGAAGATGATAAACTGTCTTAGTGTGTTTCATTTTCATGACATAATCACGGTATTTCGGAGTTAAACGTCTATGACATAACCAAAGGGTACGATAACTGGTAATTGAACTTTTCACAAGAGGACTATTTTCCGGCCAACCTTGAGGAGGAGAGAAAAACCCCGTAACAAATCGTTTACTAACAAACCAAAAATGTAAAGATAAGGGTAGATCAATGTAAACTAAAGTATCTGCTTCTGCCAATCTTAACCAAACCGTTTCTAAACAACCAAATCCGTCAATAATCCATTGATCCGTTGCTATAATTTGCTCATGAATACCCTTATATTCTTCATAAGAAACTTTAGTACCCCCTGGTTGATATTGAATTTTATCCAAGACATAAAGGGGCAAATTGGTGATTTTTGATAATCTCTTGCTTAAGGTTGATTTGCCACCGCCAGTATTACCAAACACTGCTATTTTTTTCATCGGTTTAAATCGTTATCTTACTATCTCAACCTACTCATACAAAGCTTCTAATCTTCATTCCTGAAAACATCTGTGAATATCTGAGGTAGTATTGCTAACATCAATTATATCCAACCCTTACGATTCCCTCATTATGACGAACTCTGCAAAAACTCTCTGTCCTTACTGTGGTGTCGGTTGTGGTTTAGAAGTTTTACCCCCGGCCCAACCTGGTAAAACGATCAACCGAGATAATCAAGGCAACCCTATCTGGCAAGTTAGAGGCGATCGCAGTCACCCTTCTAGTCAAGGGAAAGTCTGTGTTAAGGGGGCAACGGTGAGCGAGTCTTTAGACAAAGATCGTCTTAAATATCCTATGATGCGGGAATCTTTGGATGATGAGTTTCGTCGTGTTAGTTGGGATGAAGCGTTAGAAGCAATCACCAATAGAATTAAAACAATTCGTCTCACCCAAGGGCCAGACGCTTTATGTATGTACGGTTCAGGCCAATTTCAAACAGAAGATTATTATATTGCTCAAAAACTATTTAAAGGGTTCCTGGGAACGAATAATTTTGATGCTAACTCCCGTCTTTGTATGTCTTCTGCTGTTGCAGGTTATACTCAAAGTTTCGGTAGTGACGGGCCCCCTTGTTGTTATGAAGATTTAGAGTTAACAGACTGCGCTTTTTTGGTGGGAACTAATACAGCAGAATGTCACCCCATTGTTTTTAACCGTCTCCGTGTGCATCATAAAAAGAATCGTAAGGTTAAAATGATTGTGGTTGACCCACGATGTACCCAAACCGCAGAAGCAGCAGACTTACATTTAGCAATTAAACCAGGAACAGATATTGATTTATTTAACGGTATTGCCTATTTATTAATGCGTTGGGGTCGTATTAATACCTTTTTTATTGATGAATGTACCCAAAATTTTTCGGCTTATGCTGAGGTCATTTCTCATTATCCCCCTGAATTAGTAGCCGGTAAATGTGGTATCCCTATTAATGACTTAGAACAAGCGGCTAAATATTGGGCCGAGTCTGACAGAGTGTTATCTTTATGGTCAATGGGGATCAATCAATCTTCGGAAGGAACGGCCAAAGTCCGCACCCTCATTAACCTTCACCTCATGACAGGAGATATTGGTAAACCTGGGGCCGGGCCTTTTTCCCTGACGGGACAACCAAATGCTATGGGAGGCAGAGAAGCAGGGGGACTTTGTAATATTTTACCTGGCTATCGTGTTGTTAATAACCCCCAACATCGGGCCGAAGTAGAACAGTTTTGGGGACTTCCTGCGGGTACTATTCAACCCCAACGAGGTCGCACAGTTTGGGAAATGATTGAAGGTTTGGAAAATGAAGAAGTTGGCCTATTATGGGTTGCAGCTACTAATCCGGCTGTTAGTATGCCTGATCTTAAACGCACTCAGAAAGCTTTGAAGCGATCGCCGTTTACAGTGTACCAAGATGCTTACTATCCCATAGAAACCTCGGCCTACGCCCATATTTTACTCCCTGCTGCCCAATGGAGTGAAAAAACAGGAACAATGACCAATTCTGAACGAGTTGTTACTCTTTGTCCCCAATTTCGTGACCCCCCAGGAGAAGCGCGGCCAGACTGGGAAATATTGGCAGAAGTGGGACGACGCTTAGGGTTTGAGAAGCAGTTTAGCTTTAAAAATTCAGCAGCCGTTTATGCTGAGTTTGTACAGATAACGGAAGGCCGTCCCTGTGATAGTTCTGGGTTAAGTCATGAAAGGTTACGCAGCTTTGGCCCCCTACAATGGCCTTATCCTGATGCTTGGCCTTGTTTAGAAGGGGATGAGTTAGCCGCACAAAACCACACCAATAAGCGACTTTATACAGATTTTCGTTTTAATACCCCAGACGGACGGGCCAGGTTCGCTGCCTATCATTCTAAGGGACTGGCAGAACCCCCTGATGATGCTTTCCCTTTCGTCTTAACCACAGGAAGATTATACGGTCATTGGCACACTCAAACCCGCACGGGACGCATTCCTAAAATTCAAAAGATGCACCCTGACCCCTTTATAGAAATTCATCCCCATGATGCTGCAAAATTAAACATCCAGGAAAATACTCTGGTGGAAGTGCGATCGCGTCGTGGTGTCGCTCGTTTTCCCGCTAAGATAACAAAGGCGATCGCCCCTGGAACTGTATTTGTGCCTATGCACTGGGGCGCACTTTGGGCCGATGATGCGGAAGCCAACGCTTTGACCCATTCTGAAGCTTGTCCTACATCTTTGCAACCGGAGTTAAAAGCTTGTGCAGTGCAGTTAACGGTTGCATCTATTTGCCCGCAGGACTCCATAATGTCCCTTCATGGGGAACCGTTGGGGTTTGAGTTGAAGATGAAGTGAGGTTAAACCCATAAATAATGGGCAGAGAACCGAGAACAAATGAACCTAAAACTACTAGAAGAACCATCATGACTGGGTTCTCTTTCTGCTTGCCTATGGTTCCGTTGGTGGGAACAATTTGATTTTGATAGCGGCTAAGGTCATGAATATTCATGTGCATCTGTTTTTTCCTTTCTGTCAAGTTTCCATAACCCTATTCTACAAATAGTAGCGATACTTACATTTTATTTTTACAAACTGTAACTATTTATACAGAAGTTTCCCCAAGCCCCCCTGTAGGGGCTTAATAGTATTAAGCCCCTACAGGGAGGTTAAGGTTGAATTTTGTAGGGGCATGGCATCAGCAAATTATGTCAATCATACCCAAAATTATCTCCATGCCATGCCCGCCTGAATGAATGGTTAACCACTTTTTATCTGATCTTATATAATCAAGAAAATAATAGCTAATCAATCACCAAACATGGGTAAATATAAAAGGTTATTTCTAGTTTATCTTGTCCTGACTTTTGTTGGCATTTTTATCATAATTACTCTGAACTTTAAGCCAAATTATGCCCAGGATAAAAGTCCAGTTTTAAAAATAGCAACAGAACCGACTTTTCCTCCTTTTGAAATGCTGTCAATCTACAATAGTTTGGAAGGCTTTGATATTGATTTGATGAAGGCGATCGCCAAAGAAACAGATTTAACTATTGAGTTTGAAAGTTTACCTTTTGATGGTATTATTCCCGCCTTACAATCAGGCACTATTGATGGTGCAATTAGTGCTATAACTATTACAGCAGAACGAGCAAAAACTATCTCTTTTTCCCGCCCTTATTTTAAATCTGGACTAGCGATCGCTGTTAATAAAGACAATAAAAATATCAATAATTTTGATGATTTAATTAACAAAAAAGTTGCCGTACAAATTGGCACAACAGGGGCCAATGAAGTAGTCAAGATTCCAGGGGTTAAAATTAGTACCTTTGATAATGCTTCTTTGGCACTTCAAGAACTACTAAATGGGAATGTAGATGCTGTAGTTAATGATGCACCAGCCACCTTATATGCGCTTAAAATAGGTGATTTAACGAAATTAAAAATAGTAGATAAATTATTAACAGAAGAATATTATGGCATTGCTTTACCAAAAAATTCTCCCAATATAAATATCATTAATAATGGATTACTTACCATCATTGAAAATGGAACATATCAAGCAATTTATCAAAAATGGTTTGGGGGGAAACCTCCTGAACTTCCTGTCACTGCCCCTGTTTTAAAATCAGCAACCTCAGAATCTATAAAAATAAATCAAATTCTTGCTAACTTATGGCAAGGCACTTTAATCACCTTACAACTAACCATAATTTCTGCTTGTTTGGGCATAATAATTGGTTCTTTAATTGCCTTAGCTTTAATGATATCTTATCGCCCTTTACGTTGGTTAGCGAGACTGTATATAGATTTTTTGCGGGGAACTCCTTTACTGGTACAAATTTTTATGATTTATTTTGGTTTACCTGCATTATTTCAAGACTTTGGTGTTATCTTTAATTGGGATCGTCAAATTGCAGCAATTACCGCTTTAAGTCTCAATGCTTCTGCTTATTTAGCTGAGATTCTTCGGGGGGGTATTCAATCAATTGATAAGGGACAATGGGAAGCATCTCAGGTGTTAGGATTGAATTATCTACAAACCATGAGATTGATTATTTTTCCCCAAGCTTTCCGCCGAATGTTAGCACCTTTAGGAAATGAATTTATTACCCTTCTTAAAGATACTAGCTTAGTGGCAGTTATTGGATTTGAAGAACTATTTCGTCAAGGTCAATTAATGGTTGCTACAACCTATCGCGCTTTTGAAATTTATGCAATGATCGCTATTATTTATCTATTGTTAACGTTAATGTCTGCCAGATTATTTCGTTGGTTAGAAAATTATATGAATCCAGTTAATATTCGCAGATAATTTGTTATCAATGAATAATTAATAATTGATAATTGATAATTAATTATTCAGGTATTTTCTGTTTTCAACAATTCTCTCATCTTTAGGGAGAGGTAATTATTCATTATTCATTACTCATTATTAATTAGTGAAAATGAACTAGAGCAATAAAAAAGTTTTGCGTTATACTCAAGATATCAACTTTGAGGAATTTATGAATTATGATCCCATATCCCATTAAATTACCCCCTCAATTACAACAAGAAGCAGAAAAATATGCTACTGATCAAGGCATAACATTAGATAATCTAATTATTTGGGCAATTGCGGAAAAAATTGGCAGTTTAAAGCAAAAATTAGATGATCCTAATTTTCCAGATATTGTCTATTGTCGTAATATAGAAGGTGAAATGATTCCTAAATTACGAGGAAAAAATATACAAGTTAAAACATTAGTTATTGCTGTACAAAATTGGAGATTAACACCTAAACAAGTTGCTGATGAATATGGAATAAGCGAAGAACAAGTTAATAACGTTATGGGATTTTATGAAAGTCATCGTCAAGAAATTGATGCTGCGATCGCTACTGATAAAATTCTTGAATCTATGTATAATGACTAAATTAAGGTTACATTTAGATGCTGATACTTCAATTAAAGCTTTACACTTATGAAAACTCTCATAAAATTGAAAATAGAGAAATTTGAAGAAAAAGGACAGGAGTATTTTGTCGCAACCAGCGATCAAATACAAGGATTAGTTGCTGAAGGTAACACCATTGAGGAAGTCGTAGAAATTGCTTCAGATTTAGCTAAAATTTTAATTGAAATGGATCAAGAAAAGCAATTAAAAGATCATCAAATAACTGCTATACCTGATAGTTTTGAATATCCTTTAATTGTAGAAGTATAATGGGAAGACTATCAGGATTTTCTTATCAAGTCGTGACTAAAAAATTAAGAAAACTTGGCTTTGAATTTTATCGTCAAGCTAAAGGCGATCACGAAATTTGGATTAATCCTAATTCTAATTTAAGAACAACTATTCCCCACCATAGAGACATAAAAGAAGGAACTTTAAGAAATATTTTAAAACAAGCTAATATAAGTGTGGATGATTTTTTGAATGCTTAATAATAGTTTATTTTAGGTTATATTTATAACTGGTCATGATTAATTGATATATCGGTTTTGCCACTTGCTTTCTCAGCAGGTGTAATATGTAAACCTGTTTTAAGTTCTTTATTACAACCCTTCGCTTTAAGAAATACTAAAATTTGATCTGTTTGTTCTTCCGTGTTTGATGTTTTGCTGTCTGGAATGGATACCATTGTTAAATTATTGATTTCTACACTCTAAGTTTAACATCTAAATTGAAATCGGATTTAACAGTGTTAAATCCCTACGAATTATTATAATTACTGTAGGGGCATAATACCATTATGCCCTAATCATAACATCAGTTAAAATTTGTATTGACTCAATTTTGCACTTTGTACTTTGCGGAATGGATAATTGTGTTGTAAATTATTTTCTAGTTCAGGATCATGCTGCCAAGGAAAATCTAAATAACACCAATCTATTAAATACCAACCATCTTCTTCCGCAACAAAAGAAACACCTATACATTTTGATAGTTTCTGATCATATTTGTGTGCATGAGTAAAGTTTTGTAGAGCGTTCAGTCGAGTCTCTTTCAAGTCATGTGTTACAGGAACAAAAACAAAACCGCAGCCTGTACGTGGAATAGCTATTCTGTATGGTAATATAATTTTATTAGCCTTTGCATCTTCCATTGACAGTTTATATCGAGTTTTGAATTCTCTTAACTCATGTCTCATTAACTTACCAATTTCTCGAATGATGTAATAATAATCAGTTGGAGGATTTTTTGTTGTTATTCTCTCTAAAAAAATGCTTATTATTCCAGACATATCCCACTCCTCAAAATTATGTTCAAGTTGTTGAAGATACGAGATAAAGGATAAATTAGGTTTGTTTTCTGATTCTCCAGACAAATACTGGCCTACTAATGCTTGTTCAGGAAGATTAAAAGTATCTTCATCTTCCCATTTATTAATAAGCTGTTCTCTAAACATAAGATAATCTGCAAATTCAGCAGGTGTTATCAAGGTTTTAACAATTCCCCTATAATCCTCAGACGATATTATATGTATAAATCCTGCTGTTTTACTTGGATAATATTTATGTTTTCTACAAGATTCTGGAAGAAATTCATGAGGTTTATATAAAATCAATTTATGAACAAAATCTGGTGATGGAACCTTAATATTAAAAGTATCTAGTCTATGATTCTGAATTTGGATATTACTAAAATCTTGTAAATATACAACAGTATCACGTATTTGTTCTTTAGCTTTACCAATAACCTTTTTTTTGAACCATTTTTCCTCGCTATTGGCAGTTAGATCTTGAGTAAATTCTCGCTCTTTTAACTGATAAATTATAAAAATGTCGTCCAACCAAACAATATTATCAGCAAGTTCAACCTCCTTATCGGGGGATTTGTAAAATTTGTTTGTCGAAAATGTAAACTCACGAAAGAAATAAAATTCATTTAAGCTTGAAATATGTTCTTGAAAACTCATTGATCTAAAAAGTATTATATCCAAGTGTCATCTGCTTGTAGCATAGCATATTTTCAAAAACTACCAAAAAATTGATCTTAACGTCAAAACAACGATCGCATCCCAACCCCCCACAGATTCAACCAAGGATCAGGGATAATTGATCATGGAGTCCCAATATAACGGAGATTAAACCATGTCTGATGATGATTTAAAAAAATTAATTGAATCAAACGCCCGTGCAATTGAAGCATTAACTGACAATTTTGCCTCATTCCAAAAAGAATGGCAAAAAGACAGAAGGGGTATTTATCAGCTATTAGGACAACTAACCCGTTCTATGTCTGATTTTTATGAAGTACAATCAGATTTTTACCGACGCTTTGATCAGATAGATGAAAGACAAGCTAGGATGACAGAAATATTAGATCGCTTATCCCCTCCCGAAAACAAACAATAAATCAGTTCTCCTCACCCCATCACCCCCTGTTGATGAGCGTAGTCGAATCACACCTCCCCACACATTACCCAACAATCAGGGATAATTAATCAAGAAAATAGCAGTGGAGTAAACATTCGTGGAGTCCCAATATAACGCAGCAGCGATCGAACAAAAATGGCAACAAGACTGGGTTAAACAGGGGTTAGACAAGACCCCAGAAAACAGCGATAAACCCAAATTTTACGCCTTATCCATGTTTCCCTACCCTTCAGGAAACCTACACATGGGCCATGTTCGCAACTATGTCATTACTGATGTTATCGCCCGTCTCAAGCGTCTGCAAGGGTATCGCGTCTTACATCCGATGGGTTGGGATGCGTTTGGACTTCCTGCCGAAAATGCAGCCATCGATCGCAATATTCCCCCCGCAGAATGGACGTATAAAAATATTGCCCAAATGAAGCAACAACTACAAACATTGGGACTGTCCATTGACTGGGATCGAGAAGTTGCCACCTGTTCCCCAGACTATTACAAATGGACACAATGGCTATTTTTACAATTTTATCAGGCAGGGTTAGCTTATCAAAAAGAAGCGGCCGTTAACTGGGACCCCATTGATCAAACCGTCTTAGCGAATGAACAAGTAGACAGTGATGGTTATTCCTGGCGATCGGGTGCTAAAGTTGAACGGAAACTATTGCGTCAGTGGTTCTTCAAAATTACCGACTATGCAGAACAATTATTAAACGACCTCGATAAATTGCCAGGATGGCCCGACCGCGTTAAATTAATGCAGGAAAACTGGATCGGTAAGTCTGTCGGTGCATATTTAGAATTTCCCATTAAAGGGAGTGAGGAGAAGATCGCTGTCTTTACCACCCGTCCTGATACGGTTTATGGGGTAAATTACGTCGTTTTAGCCCCAGAACATCCTTTGACCCCCAAAGTTACTATAGCGCAACAGAAAGAAGCAGTAGAAGCTTTCATTAAAGAAGTTGCGAACGAAAGCGAAATCGAACGAACCGCAGAGGATAAACCTAAACGGGGTATCTTAACCGGAGGAACTGCCATAAATCCCTTTAATGGTCAAGAAATACCCATTTTAATAGCTGATTATGTCCTCTATGAATATGGTACAGGTGCAGTCATGGGAGTACCGGCCCATGATACCCGTGATTTTAAGTTTGCAACTGAGAACAAGCTTACTATTAAGGTGGTTATTGTTCCTGAAGACACCGATGTAGGGACAATTCATGAATTACCCGAAGACACCGATGTAGAGACGTTTCATGAAACGTCTCTACGGGAAGCATACACAGAACCAGGAATAATAGTAAATTCCGGTGAATTTGACGGAATGAAGTCTACAGAGGGCAAAACCGCGATTATTGAGTATGCAGAAAAAGAGGGCTATGGTAAAGCTAGAATACAGTACCGTTTGCGAGATTGGTTGATTTCTCGTCAGCGTTATTGGGGTTGTCCCATTCCTGTGGTGCATTGTCCTAGTTGCGGTAGCATTGCGGTTCCTGATGCAGATTTACCAGTGAAATTGCCCGAAAATGTCGAATTTACGGGACGGGGGGCTTCTCCTTTGGCAAAATTAGAAGATTGGATCAATGTACCTTGTCCGAGTTGTGGGGAACCTGCAAAGCGTGAAACCGATACAATGGACACTTTTATTGATTCATCTTGGTACTATTTAAGATATACCGATGCAGTCAATGATCAAGAAGCATTTAAGTTAGAAAAAGCCAATGATTGGATGGGTGTAGATCAATATGTGGGAGGTATTGAACACGCAATTTTACACCTGTTATATTCGCGCTTTTTTACTAAAGTATTGCGAGACAGAGGTTTAATTAATGTAGATGAACCTTTTAAACGTCTTTTGACACAGGGAATGGTACAAGCTTTAACTTACAAAAATCCCCAAACAGGTAAATATATCCCCCCGGAAAATGTTGTCTATAAAGATGATAATTACCGCGATCGTGAAACAGGAGAAATTTTATCTTTCTTCTTTGAGAAGATGTCTAAATCTAAATATAATGGGGTCGATCCGCAACAAGTATTAGGCAAATATGGGGCAGATACGGCGCGAATGTTTATCTTATTTACTGCACCTCCAGAAAAAGATTTAGAATGGAATGATGCGGGAGTAGAAGGACAATTTCGCTTTTTAAATCGGGTATGGCGGTTAGTAGTTGAATATGGAGAAAATAAACCCAAACAAGTCAAGAAAACAACTGATTTAACTAAGTTTGAAAAAGACTTAAAACGGGCGATACATACTGCCATTAAAGAGATATCTGAAGACTTAGAAGGAGACTATCAATTTAATACTGCAGTGTCGGAATTAATGAAGTTAAGTAATGCGTTAAATGATGCCAAATGTTTAGATTCTGCGGTGTATCAAGAGGGAATAGAAACCTTATTGATTTTACTTGCACCTTTTGCGCCTCATATTGCTGAGGAATTATGGCATGATTTGGGACATAAAAAGTCAATTCATTTAGCAAGTTGGCCGAAGGTTGATCCTGATGCTTTAGTAGTAGATGAAATTACCCTAGTGATTCAAGTTATGGGTAAGACAAGGGGAACGATTCAAGTATCAGCAAGTGCGACAAAAGACGAGTTAGAAAAGTTAGCCCGTGAGTCTGATATCGGTAAGCGTTATTTAGAGGATACAGAGGTTAAAAAAGTGATTGTTGTGCCTGGAAAATTAGTCAATTTTGTTGTTGCCAAATAACCCCGTAGGGTGGGCATTGCCCACCTTATAAACTAATTCATTAAACTACTTTAAGGCTCTCCCGTATGTGTGGTGATAAGTAAAGCTTATGATTCGTAGGGTGGGTTAGACGCGGCTATGATTTTGATGAAAAACTAATAAGTTTTAATCCGCGTCGTAACCCACCATCTTAAGTATTGTAACTTATTATACATTTTGCACCAAGATATCGGGAGAGCCACATTTATAGTATTCCCAAAACCTTATGTAAAATTACCATCGCATTTGTCAAATTATTATTATACAAGTTGAGATATTATCAAGAGTGTGTAGGGGCATGGCGATAGAAATATTATGAATTAATCCAGAATGTTACTAATGTCATGCCCTTACGCTTTATTATATTTTAATTAAAAGTAAGCTGGTAAATGCCCATCTTACAAACTAAAGCTTAAAAAGCTTGTGGAGGAATGTCAATAACTTCCCCTTGTCGTTCCATAGAAATACTTAAACAAGTCAAAATTTGGACTAATTTAGTAGCGACAAAACCCGAAGAAAATTCACAGGTATTATTTGTTTCAATACTTCTTAAGAAGTGATCACAAACTTCTTTTAGAGGTTCTGCTTTGGCAATTTTTATTACTTCCTTTGCTTGTCCTTGGGGTAAAAATTTCTCCCCTTGAGTTTCTAAATAACCCTTTTGTAACGTTAATGTTTCATCAGTGGACATTTCATCAAAAATTAACGTCCCTTGACTCCCAACAATACAGAGTTTTCTTTGTTTATCAGGGTTACACCAACAGAGATGAATTTTTGCTTGAAACCCATTAGGATAAAATAGCGTCACCCAAACAACATCTGCTAAATTTTTTTGTAACCAAACCTGTCCTTCTGCTTGTACTTTTTCGGGATATTGACCCAACCAATGGTTAAAAATAGCAATATCATGAATAGCTAAATCCCACAGTGCATCAACATCTTGACGTACCGGCCCCAAATGAGTACGACTAGCATAACCGTAGCGCAGTTCCCCTAATTTTCCTGCTTTAATGATAGACTGTCCCTGATTAACCGCAGAATGGAATAAATAGGTATGATCTATCATTAACTGTCGCTGTTGCTGTTGTGCAAGACGGGTTAATTCTAAACATTCCACAGGGTCAAGAGTTAAGGGTTTTTCTGCCAAAACATGATATCCTGACTGCAAAGCTTCTTTAATTAGCGGATAATGGGTAGAAGCCGGGGTGACGACTACAATAGCATCTAGGTTAACTTGTTTTTTTATAGTTTGCCAATCTGTGGTTAATAAAATTGACTGTTCATCAAGAGAAAATTTAGTTTTAATGGCCGTTAAATTAGCGGGAAGGGAGTCAGCGATCGCCACAATTTCAGCATCAGGATGTGCTAAAAAATTCCGAACTAAATGAGTTCCCCAACGTCCTACCCCTAAAATAGCTAAGCGAGTTTTCATGTTATTCAGATCTTAATAATGTAGAAACGTTTTATGCAACGTCTCTACAAAGTTTAACAGGGTTTTGATCGTCTTTTCAATCTTCCCAAATTAACCCATTAAAGTTACGTCTAAATATATATTGATTAACTCATTAAAATAAACTATAAATTCTAGGTAAATATCAAACAGTCAGGTTAAACTGGAACAGTTGTTGATCTTAGCCAGTCGGCTAAAACAAACCCCCAACCACCTCAAAAATATTTTAGATTGCCTTTTGCTGACATCAATGGTAAGATCATAAACTGTCCGAAATCCTAACACCTATGAAAGTAACCCAGGAAAAACTCCCCGATAGTCAAATTGGCTTAGAAATCGAAATTCCAGCAGAAATCGGCAAAAAAGCCTATGAAAAAATGGTCAATAACTTGGCCCGTACCGCCAACATTCCTGGGTTTCGCAAAGGAAAAGTCCCCCGCCCCATCTTGCTGCAACGCTTAGGAACCCGTTATATTAAAGCCGCTACCCTAGAAGAACTGTTACAAAGTAGCGCAAAAGAAGCCATTGAACAAGAATCTATCAAATTCATCGGCAATTATATTTTACGCTCGAATTTTGAAGAATTAGTCGGAAAATTCAACCCAGGAGAACCCCTCACCTTTTCTGCTACGGTGGATGTTCCCCCCACTATTGAACTCGGAGACTATAAAAGTCTAACTGTCAAAGCAGAAGAAACCCTCTATGATCCCCAACAGGTAGAAGACTGGTTAAAAGAACGGCAAGAAAAACAATCAACCCTTGTTCCGGTGGAAGATCGTCCGGCTCAGATGGGGGATGTGGCTATAATTGATTATAAAGGAAGCACCGTTCCCGCAGAGGGAGAAGAAAGTGAACCCATTACAGGGGTTGAAGGGACAGATTTTCAAGTTGATCTTGAAGAAGGACGCTTCATTCCGGGAATGGTAGAAGGAATGGTGGGAATGAAACCCGAAGAAACCAAAGAGATCACCCTAACCTTCCCTGAAAACTATCCAAGAGAAGATTTAGCCGGAAAACTCGTTATTTTTACCATTACCTTCAAAGAACTCAAAACGAAGGAACTCCCCGAACTTAATGACGACTTGGCCGAAGAAATCAGTGAATATGAAACTATGGCTGAATTACGGGAGTCTTTAGAAAAAGAGTTTACCGAATCAGCAGCAGAAGCTACTAAAAGAAGTATTCACGATGCCCTGATCAAAGAATTAAGTAACATTTCTACTGCTGATCTTCCTGATACCATAGTGCAAGAAGAAGTCACCAGAGTTCTGACGCAAACCGCTATGCAAATGGAAAAAATGGGACTCGATGTCCGCCAACTATTTACCCAGGAAAACCTGCCCAAATTAAGGGAAAATGCCCGTCCTGAAGCAGTAGAAAGGCTGAAACAAACCTTAATTCTGCAAGAATTGGCTAAAGTTGAAGATATTACCGTCGATGAGGCCGCCCTCGAAGAAAGAATCAAGATCGTTCAAGAGCAATTATCCGGGCAAGACGTTGATAACGACAAATTAAAACAATTCGTTGTAGAAGAATTGCTGACGGAAAAAACCCTAGATTGGCTACAAGAACAAGCCACCGTAGAATTAGTTCCCGAAGGCAGCTTAAAAGCAGAAACAGAAGACTCAGAAGACGGTGAAACAGACATCACGATCGAAGCTGAGGTATCTGAAGATACAGACTCCTAAAAACTTCATGATTTAAGTCGAAATTTGGCGCAGACGGCTAACCCATGAGCCGTCTATTTGTGCTAGGATGAACGAGATCCAGAATAAACTTATTATTTAAGTCACCCTGGAACATCTCCCTATGTAAAATACATTAGGCATATAGTATTTACATAAGATATGTAAAAAGTAACACAGCCGTATAGGCTGTCACAGACAGAATAGTTGTGTTACATTATTGACAATTCTTATGTAAACGCCATATCAGTTTAAAGACGTTTAAGCAAAAACGCCTAACCAATTATCTAAATATTTGATTCCCATTACTGTTGAAGGCTATGATTCAATCGAGATCCCTAGATTATTCCATCTCCAGCCAACGTCCATCAGACATTAACGCCACTAGCCAAAATGTGGTACCAATGGTCGTCGAGCAATCTGGAGTCGGAGAAAGAGCCTTTGATATTTATTCAAGACTACTAAGAGAGCGAATTGTGTTCCTGGGAACCCCCGTTGATGATCAAGTCGCTGACTCAATTGTGGCCCAACTCCTATTTTTAGACGCTGAAGACCCCGAAAAAGATATTCAACTCTACATTAACTCTCCAGGGGGTTCCGTCTACGCGGGATTAGCCATTTATGATACGATGCAGCAAATTCGCCCTGATGTCGTCACCATCTGCTTTGGACTGGCCGCCAGCATGGGAGCCTTTTTATTATCCGGCGGAACCCAAGGTAAACGCATGGCCTTACCCAGTTCTCGGATCATGATTCACCAACCCCTGGGAGGCGCACAAGGACAGGCAGTAGAAATTGCCATTCAAGCGAAAGAAATTCTCTATATCAAACGGCGACTAAATGAAATGTTGTCCCAACATACCAAGCAACCCTACGACACCATCGCCGCTGATACCGAGCGAGACTTTTTTATGTCAGCACAAGAGGCCAAAGACTACGGTCTAATCGACAAAGTGATTTCTCGGCAAGATTTGTCTGATCCAACCGTCCCTGTAACCTCACTTAACTAACCCATAGCTTATGTCTAAATACGACTCCCACCTAAAATGTTCATTTTGCGGCAAATCCCAGGAGCAGGTACGAAAGCTTATCGCTGGCCCGGGAGTCTACATCTGCGATGAATGTGTCGAGCTTTGTAACGAGATTTTAGATGAGGAACTGATAGAGGCCCCTAGTCCAATGTCAGAGACTTCATCTCGTTCGGAAGAAGGCAGGACAAAACGTCGCCCCAGCAAAGAACGTCTTTCCTTTAACCAAATTCCCAAGCCCAGAGAAATCAAAGATTATTTAGACGAGTACGTTATCGGGCAAGATGAGGCGAAAAAAGTCCTCTCAGTGGCGGTTTACAATCACTATAAGCGTCTTAGTGTGATTCAAGGGAAAAAAAGCAGTAACCCTGATGATGCCGTAGAACTGCAAAAATCTAACATTCTGTTAATGGGGCCCACCGGATCAGGTAAAACCCTCCTGGCTCAAACCCTAGCCCAAATTTTAGAAGTTCCCTTTGCTGTGGCTGATGCTACCACCTTAACAGAAGCGGGCTATGTGGGGGAAGATGTAGAAAACATCCTGCTGAGATTGCTACAAGTGGCAGATTTAGATGTGGAAGAAGCGCAACGGGGGATTATTTATATTGATGAAATTGATAAGATTGCCCGCAAGAGTGAAAACCCTTCTATTACCCGTGATGTGTCTGGGGAAGGGGTACAACAAGCACTGTTAAAGATGTTGGAAGGAACGATCGCCAATGTTCCCCCCCAAGGTGGCCGCAAACATCCCTATCAAGATTGTATTCAAATTGATACCAGTAATATTCTCTTTATTTGTGGTGGGGCCTTTGTTGGGTTGGAAAAGGTGATTGAACAACGGATCGGTAAAAAATCCATGGGGTTTATTCGTCCAGGAGAAGGGACTTCCAAAGAAAAACGGACAGCAGATTTGTTGCAACGGGTTCAACCAGATGATTTGGTTAAATTTGGCATGATTCCTGAATTTGTGGGTAGAATCCCCGTTATGGCTGCGCTGAACCCCCTTGATGAAGAAACTCTGATGGAAATTTTGACCAAACCGCGTAATGCTTTGGTGAAGCAATATCAGAAGTTGCTCAATATGGATAATGTGCAGTTGGATTTTAATAAGGAAGCGGTAAGGGCGATCGCACAAGAAGCTTACCGACGCAAAACAGGGGCGAGAGCATTACGGGGTATTGTGGAAGAATTGATGTTAGATGTGATGTATGAGTTGCCTTCTCGCAAAGATGTACAGAAGTGCATGATTACAAAAGAAATGGTCGAAAAGCGATCTACCTCTGAGTTATTGTTACATCCCTCCTCTATTCCAACTCCTGAGTCTGCTTAATCGCTGTTTAATGTCAGTAATACACCCAACATTGATCGGTAGATTATGTTGGGTTTTTTCTGCCTTATATAATAAGATGGTGAGTAACTTTTTAGAAACCTCCGATAACTCAAACAATGCGGAATTTTTTGCCAAAGATTTGCCAAAATGAGGCTTGTTTTATTTTAGCCATGGGGTTACTCAGTCGAGGCTTAATTGCGATCGCCATGTTAGGAATTGCACCCTTACTTGCTGCGCCCTCTGGCGGGATACAAGCAGAATTAGGATGGGAAGTTTTTTCGGCTTGGGATAGTAGTTTTTATCAACAAATTGCAGCCAATAATTATGATGGGTTAGGAGAAAATCCTGGGGCGAATGTGGCATTTTTCCCCTTGTTTCCCTTACTAATTCGCGGGGGAATGTTGTTAGGATTTTCCTCAAATGTAGTGGGAACTTTAATTAATAATGCTGCATTTTTAGGGACTTTATTTGTTCTCTATTATTGGGTCAAAAGAACCAATGGAATGTTAGCCGCACGATGGGCAACAGCCATTTTAGCTTGGTGTCCCCTCTCAATTTTTGGAACCGTAGTCTATAGTGAAGGACTCTTTTTATTCTTCAGTACCTCAGCTTTATTTGCTTTTGAGCGTCAGAATTATAGACAAACTGCCCTCTGGGGAATCTTAGCAACCGCTACCCGCATCACAGGTTTAGCTTTAATGCCAGCTTTGATCATCACTGCTTGGCGTAGACGTTTGCCCCCTACTGCCTATATTGCTAGTTTAGCTAGTGCCGGGGGTACGTTATTTTACAGTCTCTATTGTTGGGTTCAATTTAAAGATCCTATAGCATTTATTACCACACAACACAGCCAATGGCAACGGAAACAAGGCATTGACTGGGAAGGTTGGGGCAAAATGTTAGGAGAGATTACTATTGGCAGCAAAAACTGGGCCGCAGGTTCGATCAATGATCCCTGGCATCCTTTATTATTTGGCTTAATAATGGCGATCGCTTATGGATTATGGCATTATCGTGCTTATCTCCCCAAAGCCTACTTTGATTATAGTTTAGGGAGCTTAGGGCTATTACTCTGGCTATTAACAGGCGATCCCTTATTAAACACTCTTTCTGTTCTCGGTGGCATTACTTTACTGTGGTGTTTACGTCATCAATTGAGTTTTCTGGTGGTTATTTACGGTTTTTGTGCCTTGGGACTGTTAATCTCCTCTGGGGGGACAATTTCTTTAAATCGTTTAGCCTATGGAATTATTTCTTTAACCATTGCCCTAGGACTATTATTATCGCGCTCACCCCGCTTAGGTTACGCTACTTTGGGATTTTTTTGCGTGTTATTAATCAGTTTTTCCGTTCGTTTTGCTCAACATCAATGGGTTGCTATGATTTAAATATAGAGTGTTGACACTCCCTAAATATTTGGTAAAATGGCGACTAGGAATTTCTAGCGGCCCATCAGCAATGTCTGTTCGTTCTGAGAGGCGATCGCCATTTTAAATTACCCAGTTTTAACGGCATTTGCCAACAATAAAAACCAATTTTTTAGGATTTATTTATGACTGTCACTAATCTTTCTCAAGTTGTCCCTACTGTTCTCGGTATTTTAGATGATTTTGCTTTAGCTCCCGACTTTTTAACAAAAATAAGCTTAGTATTTGGAGAGGAAAAAGCAGCAAACATTACCACGAATGGGCTGCTATCGGCTTTAAATACCTTACCAGCGATTGATGTACGGGCTTCAGAGGAATTAAATGGGGGCTTGGGGGCATTTTCGTCACAAACAGGCAAAATCTATCTGTCAGAGGGCATATTGAATGATCAAGATTTGGTCATTCGGGTTTTATTAGAAGAAATTGGGCATTATTTAGACAATTATTTTGGTGGTGATGATGCAGATGGAGATGAAGGGGCGATTTTTGCTTCTCTGGTATTGGGGGAAACTTTAGACGCTACACAGTTAACCCAGTTACAGCAAGAAAATGATCACAGCAAAATTATTGTTGATGATGTGGTTATTGATGTAGAAATGGCCGATATTACGGGAGATGAGGGGAACAACGAGATTACAGGAACAAATGGCAATGATTTGCTGAAGGGTTTAGGGGGTAATGATACCCTCTATGGTTTGGATAACAGTGTGGGTGGAAAAGACACATTAGATGGTGGAGAGGGGGTAAATACTCTCTATGGAGGAAATGGTGATGATATCCTGATCAATAATTTTGGTGTTGCTGATGGAGACAATGGAACTGATATTTTAGTTGCTGATTATACGAAGGAAACCAGTTTCACTTCAGGCATTTTTAATAGTAGTAATAATGATGATATTCGTAACGGTAGCGGTGGGGCAGTTATTTTAGACAATCGTGAGCTTGAACAATTTGATATTACCGGGACTCAATATAACGATATACTCTACGGTTTTGCTAATAGTGACACCCTGGTTGGTGGTGCAGGGGATGATAGTCTCATTAAACAACTTTATACCCTGGGAGACAGTATTTATCTGTTATCCAATTCAGGGACGTGGGATGTAGCCCAAGCAGAAGCCCAAAGTTTTGGCGGCAACTTAGTCACCATTAATGATGCTAAAGAACAAACCTTTTTAGCAGGATTATTTGCCAATCAGAACGCCTGGATTGGTTTGAATGATGCAGCTACAGAAGGAACTTTCAAATGGATCAGTGGAGAAAGTGTCAGTTACACCAATTGGCAACCTGGCCAACCAGATAACGCTTACAGTGCGGACTTTGCCCTCCTAGGCAGCAATAGTGAGTGGTACGACACCTATCAAACTGACAACCGCCAAGGCATCATTGAAATCAAAAATCCTACGACTCCCATCCTCATTATTGAAGACTTGGGCATTCTTGAACCCTACAGTGGAACCAAACAAGCCTTCTTCAAAGTTAAACTCTTTGGCAGCAGCAGCCAACAGATTAAAGTCAACTACGCCACCGCCAACAATACAGCCCTCGCGGGAAGTAATTACACGACCACCAGTGGAACTTTAACCTTCAATCCAGGGGAAAAAGAAAAACTCATCAGCGTCACCATCCTCAACGATGGGGAAGTTCTATCAGGCAAACAATTCTCTGTCAATCTCACCTCACCCGTTAATGCCATCATAGGAGACAAGCAATCCACCGCCACTATCCACGAATCTAGCGATGCTGTCACGTTTGGGGGTAGTACCTACCTCTTATCAGAACCTGGCACTTGGGGAGCAGCACAGTTGGAAGCAACCACCTTCGGGGGCAACCTTGTCACCATTAACAACGCGGCTGAATCAGCCTTCCTGGCTGGAGTTTATGCTAATCAAGGAGCCTGGATTGCTTTAAATGATGCTGGCGGTGAAGCCGGAAATGACCCAACCAAATTTCAATGGTTTAATGGAACAACAGCCTATACTAATTGGACAGGAGGCCAGCCTGATAACGCTTACAGTGGCGACTTTGCCCTCCTAGGTGGCAATAGTGAGTGGTACGACACCTATCAAACTGACATCCGACCAGGCATCATTGAAATCCCTACCCCCTTATCGGTTCCCATTCCCGATATGACGGGACGGCAACTGTATACCTTTGGAGATAGTATTTATCTGTTATCCAATTCAGGGACTTGGGGTCAAGCACAAGTAGAAGCTCAAAGTTTTCAAGGCAACTTAGTCACCATTAATGATGCTAAAGAACAAACCTTTTTAGCAGGATTATTTGCCAATCAGAACGCCTGGATTGGTTTGAATGATGCAGCTACAGAAGGAACTTTCAAATGGATCAGTGGAGAAAGTGTCAGTTACACCAATTGGCAACCTGGCCAACCAGATAACGCTTACAGTGCGGACTTTGCCCTCCTAGGCAGCAATAGTGAGTGGTACGACACCTATCAAACTGACAACCGCCAAGGCATCATTGAAATCAAAAATCCTACGACTCCCATCCTCATTATTGAAGACTTGGGCATTCTTGAACCCTACAGTGGAACCAAACAAGCCTTCTTCAAAGTTAAACTCTTTGGCAGCAGCAGCCAACAGATTAAAGTCAACTACGCCACCGCCAACAATACAGCCCTCGCGGGAAGTAATTACACGACCACCAGTGGAACTTTAACCTTCAATCCAGGGGAAAAAGAAAAACTCATCAGCGTCACCATCCTCAACGATGGGGAAGTTCTATCAGGCAAACAATTCTCTGTCAATCTCACCTCACCCGTTAATGCCATCATAGGAGACAAGCAATCCACCGCCACTATCCACGAATCTAGCGATGCTGTCACGTTTGGGGGTAGTACCTACCTCTTATCAGAACCTGGCACTTGGGGAGCAGCACAGTTGGAAGCAACCACCTTCGGGGGCAACCTTGTCACCATTAACAACGCGGCTGAATCAGCCTTCCTGGCTGGAGTTTATGCTAATCAAGGAGCCTGGATTGCTTTAAATGATGCTGGCGGTGAAGCCGGAAATGACCCAACCAAATTTCAATGGTTTAATGGAACAACAGCCTATACTAATTGGACAGGAGGCCAGCCTGATAACGCTTACAGTGGCGACTTTGCCCTCCTAGGTGGCAATAGTGAGTGGTACGACACCTATCAAACTGACATCCGACCAGGCATCATTGAAATCCCTACCCCCTTATCGGTTCCCATTCCCGATATGACGGGACGGCAACTGTATACCTTTAATGGAAATGGTGGAGATGGTGGAGGTGGTGGAAGCGATATTGATGATCAATTTGAAGAAAACGATAGCCGAGAAACAGCAGCCCAGTTAACGGAGTTAACCAATGGACTCAACAGTTTTGATAATCTAGTGATCTTAAGCAATGACGATGACTATTATCGTTTCAGCTTGTTAGAAACCGGGCAACTCGGTAACAAAATTAGCATTGAATTTGAACACATAGAGGGGGATCTCGACTTAAAGCTTTACCGTGTATCGGAAGACGGTACATTCGTAAGCGTTGGTGAATCCTATGGCGTTAGTAACTTAGAAAGCATTAGCTTAGCAGGGCAGCAAGTTGGAGATTATGTCGCCTTAGTTTATGGTTTCGCGGGTACTAGTAACGAATATTCCTTGAGTCTCGACTTACCGGCCGGAAACGTCCCCTTAGAGGATGATATCTATGAAGACAACAACAATAGTGAAACGGCCACGATCTTAGAAGAATCCCAATTAATCAAAAACCTGAACATTACCGAAGGTGACGAAGACTGGTTTCGCTTAGATCTCGTAGAAGATGGAGACAAGAGCGATCGCATCAGAGTGGACTTCACTCATGCTTTAGGGGATCTAGACATTCAACTCTGGTCAAAAAGAGAAAACTTTGCCATCCGTACATCCCTTGGACTAGGTAATAGTGAAAGCATTAGCTTAGACGGTTTAGCAGAAGGAACCTACTTTTTGCGGGTTTTCGGGTTTGAGGGAGCAACTAACCCCAACTACAGCTTAGAGATTCAAGCTCCCCTTGACAACTCCGGTGGAGGGTTGCTAACAGCAGATAACTATGAACCTAATGACGATGCCAACAGTGCATCAGAACTCGGTGTGCTGAATGGTTTCAATGAATATGCAGGATTGAGTATTCACCAGGAAAATAATGAAGATTGGTTCAGCTTTACCACCGCAGGTGCGGGCAATGTGGATGTGATGCTCAACTTTGCTCATGATTTAGGGGACATTGACCTAGAAATATTCAGTGGCAATGATAATACATCCTTAGCCCGTTCCACCACAATTAGTGATGATGAATTTGTCAGAGTCACCAATGCAGTGGCCGGTGAGACGTTTTTGGTGAAGGTTTCAGGTTATGAGGGGGCAACCAACTCTTATGAAATGGTCATCACCACCCCAGTCGGTGCTTTCGTTGCCCCAGATAAGTATGACGAAAATGGGGACAATAATAGTTTAGAGAATGCTCAACTGCTCGGAGACTTCAGAACAAGAGATACAGGAGTAGTCAGTGAAGATGAGACAGGCAAATCAGTAGTCATTGAGGATTTAACCATTGATAATGTTACTGATGAAGATTGGTTTGAGTTCCGAATCCAACAGACAGGAAAAGCAGACAGTCAAATCAGCGTCTTATCAGATCAAGGAGATTTGACCCTAGCCTTGTTTGACGCTGAGGGCAACTTATTGAGTGAGTCAGCAACCGAGGGTAGTGGTTATGAAACCATCAGTCTTTTGGAGCGCGAAGCTGGAACTTATTACGCCCAAGTCACGGGTGCTAATGGGTCAACCAATGGCAACTACGCCATCAGCCTTAATTCGCCGCAGCCCACCATTGTAGGGGAAGCAAGGGACTCCTGGACGATCATAGTCTATATGGCTGCGGATAATGATCTAGAGATGAATGCGATCCGAGATCTCAATGAATTGGAGTCCATTAATCTCCCAGACAATGTAAATATTGTAGTCCAGTTAGATCGCAGTGAAGGTTATGACAGCAGTAATGGAGATTGGACAGATACTCGTCGTGGTTTAGTCCAATACGACCCTAACAGCAGTACCAATAATGGACAAATTGTTAGCTTAGGGGAAGCCACAGCCATTGGTGAAGCCAACATGGGTGATGGTGCCACCCTAACGGAGTTTATTGATTGGAGTAAAGAAAACTACGCCGCCCAAAACTATGCCTTAGTGGTGTGGAATCATGGTGGTGGTTTATCTGGTGTGGCCTGGGATGATCAATCAGTCATTGATGGGGTGGTGGACAATTTAGGCATTGCAGAAATCAGCCAAGCCGTTGACAATAGCCAAGTGGACAAATTTGGGGTGATTGGTTTTGATGCCTCCTCCCAAGGTTTGATTGAGCATGGATATGACCTCAGAAACCTAACGGAAGTTTTTGTCGCCTCTCAGGATCTCGAACCAGGAGACGGCTGGAACTATGAGGGATTACTACAAAGCATCGTGGCGGAGCCGACTCTCGACTCGGAAGACTTGGGGGCGGCGATCGTTAACTCCTATGAAGAATACTATAACGGTCTGGAAACCCTCTCAGCCATTCGCAGCAGCAGTTATCAAGCTATTGGTGAGCAGATTGACATCTTTGTGGATGCAGTCCTGACTAACGCCACTGAGGATGACTGGAATGAGATTATTCAAGCCCGTTATGAAACCCCCTCCTTCTACAATGAGAATTACCGAGATCTCGGTCTGTTTATGGACAATGTGGCGGCCAATGTAGCCACTGGTGCCATCGCTACCGCTGCGACTGAAGTAGCGAACGCGGTAGAAGGCTCTCTCATCAAGCAAGTTGATGGGTTGGAAACATCAGGGATCAATATTTACTTGTCCCCAGCTAATAGCAACCTGCTCAACGAGTACGAGAATAATAGTTACGAGTTCAGCTTCTTAGAAGACAGCAATTGGGAAAACTTTTTGCTAGGTCTTGGAGAGCGTACAGGGGAGACGAGGGTTAAAGAAGATGCCTCAGAGAAGCAAAACGGAATTGACGGGGTTGTACAACGGGACAACAATGATAGTTTTCCTAATGCGACGGATTTGGGTTTACTCTCAGGGCCAGAAAGCTTCGGCGACTTAAGTATTGACCGGGGCGATGTTGATTACTATCGGTTTGACTTCGAGACTCCAGCCACCACAGAAACTAATGTATCCATTGAGTCAGAAGGTGTATTAGATCTCAAGCTCAAAGTGTTTAATGCCGACCAAGGATTACTAGCTGAGGTCGATTTGGTGGATGGGACAGAAAGCATCAATCTTGGCGAATTAACCATCCCTGATGGGGTTAATAATTTACGCTATTACGTTCAGGTTGAAGGGGATAGTGGCAAAACTGTGGTGGATGATTACACTCTAGTCATTAATGCTCCTGATGCTGATGCCAATGTCGTTAAAGTAGATCGGGCTGAGACCAAGGATGGGGTTCGTAATGATAGTTGGGAGAAAGCCACAGATATCGGTCAACTCGGTGCTGAGCAAAAAGTGTCCTTTGAGAATTTGACCATCGATCCACTCGATCTTCGAGATCCCAATAGCCCGATGGTTGATCCAGCAGAGGCACCACCCGATGCGGGGGATTGGTTTCTGATTAAGGAGTCTCGTGGCTCGGATTTCGGTGCCAACAACGCCAAGATTAAATTCAATCCAGAAGAGGCTAATCTTAACGCCTATCTTTATCGTAAAGATGCCGAGACAGGGGAGTTAAGGCTGGTGGATTCATCCACATCCATCGATAGTGATGAGGAGTCTGTCAGCTTCAATTCTGAAGGTGATGACAGCCTGACGGGGGATTACTATCTTGGTATCTTTTCCGATCCCCTAACTGCCGGAGGAACTCAGGGAGCTACCATTAGTGAGTACCAGTTAACGTTTTCTCAGGTTAAATTGGATTTTGATGGCAATGGCCGGTTCGAGGTTCAAGATACGCAACTATTCTTTGCCAGTCGGACTTTTACCTCAGAGCAGTTTGATCCTCTCAATAATACCTACGGATTTATCCAAGACGGTGCGCAAAGAACCTTTGGCGATGATTTGTTCAGCTACTTGGAAAATGCCGATGCCATGGCCGATCTCGATGGTGATGGCCAGATTAGCATCCAGGATACACAGCTACTTTTCATCTATTCCACTTTTGGCCAGGGTAATCTTGAGACGGCGGCGGCGGCGATTGATCAATTAAATGACACCTATGGGTTAATTCAAGACGGTGCAACCCGCACTACCGGGGCGCAAATTAGCGCTCATATCGGGAACTTTCTTGGGGAATTTTAGGGGCATCTTGATCTCGAAAATCTGAAAAAAATGTTAACTTAAGTTAAACTGGCCAATTAACACATAAATATTGCCGAGGAAACACTCTCTTATGGTTGCAACTCCGATTAAACCCAAATATGAGATCAAAGATATTAACCTAGCCTCTAAGGGAAAACAGCGTATTGACTGGGCAGGTCGTGAAATGCCAGTTTTACGCCAAATTCAAGAACGTTTTGCCAAAGAAAAGCCTTTTGCTGGTATTCGGATCGCGGCTTGTTGTCATGTCACCACTGAAACCGCTCACCTAGCGATCGCCCTCAAAGCGGGTGGTGCTGATGCTGTTCTGATTGCCAGTAACCCTCTCTCTACTCAAGACGATGTGGCTGCTTGTTTAGTGGCTGATTATGGCATTCCCGTTTATGCCATCAAAGGGGAAGATAACGCTACTTATAGCCGTCACGTTCAAACTGCCCTCGATCACAAACCTAACATTATTATCGATGATGGTAGCGATGTCGTAGCTACCTTAATTAAAGAACGTCAACATCAAATCAGTGACCTCATCGGCACTACGGAAGAAACCACCACAGGGATCGTTCGTCTTTTAGCCATGCTTAAAGATGGGGTTCTCACCTTTCCCGCGATGAATGTCAATGATGCTGATACCAAGCATTTCTTTGATAACCGCTATGGTACTGGCCAATCTACCCTAGATGGTGTTATCCGCGCCACTAATGTTCTGTTGGCGGGTAAAGTGGCTGTTGTCGCTGGTTATGGTTGGTGTGGTAAAGGGGTTGCTATGCGGGCCCGTGGCCTCGGTGCTAATGTAATCGTAACGGAAATTGACCCCGTAAGAGCGATTGAAGCGGCGATGGATGGTTTCCGTGTTATGCCCATGGCTGAAGCTGCTACTCACGGAGATCTCTTTATCACCGTAACAGGTAATAAGCACGTCATTCGTCCCGAACATTTTGAGGTGATGAAAGATGGGGCCATGGTTTGTAATTCTGGTCACTTTGATATTGAAATTGACCTCAAATCTTTAGGCGCGAAAGCTACTGATGTTAAGGAAGTTCGCAACTTTACCCAAAAATATACTTTACCTAGTGGTAAGTCTATTGTTGTCTTAGGAGAAGGCCGCTTAATTAATTTAGCTGCGGCTGAAGGTCATCCTAGCGCAGTTATGGATATGAGTTTTGCTAACCAAGCCTTAGCTTGTGAATATTTAGTCACAAATAAAGGCAAGTTAGCCCCTGGAATTTACAACATTCCTAAAGAACTCGATCAAAACATTGCCAGCTTAAAACTCAAAGCAATGGGTATTAGCATTGATACTTTAACCTCTGAGCAAGAAGAATATATCAACTCTTGGACAGTGGGAACATAAGCCCTGGTTAATACTTCTCATGGGGTGGGCATTGCCCACCTTTCTCTTTATTTATTTTTGGGTAAAGTCGTTTTAAAATTTTTGAATTATGGCTAAATTGTCAACGGAACTAGAAAAATATTTTTGGTCAGAAGACCGTTCTTCTGATGTTAAGTTAGGGGATATTCTCGAATTAACAGGAGAACGAATTTTTGGCTTTTTATTAGTCATTCTCTCCTTACCCTCTGCTTTGCCTGTTCCTGCTCCTGGTTATTCCACTCCTTTTGGCATTTTAATCTTTTTATTGGCGGTTCAAATGATTGCCGGATCTAAAATTCCTTGGCTGCCTGAAAAGATGAAAAAAGGGTCAATGAAACTGGAAACTGTGCAGAAGTTTATTAAAGCAGGTAATCCTTGGTTAAAACGCATTGAAGCAATCACTCGCCCCAGAATGACTTATATTTGTACCAGTGTTCCTGGTCGCGTTATCATCGGGGTTGCTATTTGTTTAATGGCTATTTCTATGATGATTCCTATTCCTGGAACCAATACTTTACCCGCTATAGGAATTTTTATAACTGCTTTTGGACTTCAAGAAGATGATGGCTTTATTAGTCTTGCTGGACTCGTTGTTTGTGTGATTGCGGGTATTCTTTCTACTTCAATTATTATGGCAGTAATTTGGGGAGGAAGTAGTCTTTTAGACATGATTAAAGAGTCTTTAGGTCGTTAAGTTTTAGATAGGGGATAGAGATTAATTTTTCATTAAATGTCTCTATCCTTTTTTTTAGTTATTTTTGACCTTTGATAAAATATTAGGTAACTACCTATTGCCCGACTACTTATGAATGTTAACGAAATTTTGAACACTATTTCTTCCCTTACTGAAGATGAGCAATATTTCATTGCTGATACTCTTAATAAAAGAATGCGTGATCTCAAGCGATCGCAGATTGCTGCTAGAGGTAAACAAGCTGAAGAAAATTATGAGCAAGGACAAGTTACATCTGGTACTGTGGCTGACTTAATGAGTGCTTTAGATGATGATTAAGATTGTCTGGGATGAGCCATTTTTAAAACTTCTCAAGAAATGGAAAAAGCTGAAACTTCTCGATTATCAGGAATATTAAAATTATATCAATCAGGTTTCAATATCTAACCACAACCCAGGGAATATTTGAGAGAAAATTGTACCATCGGCATTAGGCTCAAGTTGAATATATTCCCCATTATTTAATCTAAACCAATCGAATTGACGGTCATGAACTCGCCACACTAAATATTCTTGCAGAGGCTCGGCATGACTTTCAAATCTTAATGGAGATGCCATATAAACTATTCCTTCAATTAGTTCGGCTTTTTGATGCTGGGGCATTGCCTGATAACGACGCTCAAACTCAATACGGGTTAGTTTATCGCCGTTTTCTAATCTCGGAATTAGTTCGGTGGTCGAAGCTATATTAGCAGCTATCATAAGCTTTTTTGGCTCTGGGTAGTCTGGTGGCATTATCCTCTCATTTTAGCGTTAATTTCAGACAGAATCTCACAGGGAATCTAGGGTTAACAATTTATTCAATTCATCAATCCTTGCCCACAAGGTAACTAGATGCTAAAATTATGGATAAATAAGACTGATTTTTTGAAGTCGATGCCAGCTAAAGATATTTTTCATGACGCAGTTACAAAAGGATTGGAAAAAGAAGGTTGGATAATTACAGATGACCCTTTGAGGATTGAAGTTGGTGATGTGGAAATGTATATTGATCTCGGTGCAGAGCAAGTTTTAGCCGCTGAAAAAGCCGGAGAAAAAATAGCGGTGGAAATTAAGAGTTTTATTGGTACATCCAATATTTCTCAATTTCATCAAGCTATTGGACAATTTTTTAATTATCGTGTGGCACTAGAAGAACAACAGCCAGAACGAGTTTTATATTTAGCTGTTCCTTCAGGCATTTATTACTCTTTCTTTCAATTGCAATTTATCAAAACAGTTGTTGAGCGTTCCCAACTCAAAATCATAATTTATGATCCGATTAAGGAGGTAATTGTGCAATGGAAAAACTAGAGCAATATCGCAATTATGTACAACAAGTTATCACAGAATATGCTCAGTTAAGTTCAGCTAAGGATGAAATTGAACAACAATTGATTTTTGATATCTCTGGCGATCATTATCAGTTGATGTATGTTGGTTGGAAAAACAGACGACGGCAGCATGGTTGTGTTTTGCATTTGGATATTAAAAATGGCAAGATTTGGATACAACATGATGGAACTGAGATTGGTATAGCAGATGAATTAGTTAAATTAGGAGTACCAAAGGAAGATATTGTTTTGGCATTTCATGAACCTTTGCTCAGACAATATACAGGTTTTGCTGTTGGTTAGGTTAATCTCAGACAAGATCTTACCGACAATATTAGGTTGATAATTGTTAGAAAAATCTTCACAAATAGCTTAAGATCCTACTAACTTAACCCAGAATCAACTCCAACTTATCAACCCTTCATCACCCTTCTCGTAAAACATAACCAACTCCTCGAACCGTATGAATAAGACGTTTATGACCTTCACTTTCTATTTTTAAACGCAAATAACGAATATAAACCTCAATCACATTAGACTCTCCCTGAAAATCTTCTCCCCAAACATTTTCTAAAATTTTATCCCTCCCTAAAACTTCTTGAGGATGAGACATAAAATACTTCAAAAGTTCAAATTCTTTCATGGTTAAATCAATCACTTTCTGATTAATAAAAAGTTGCCTAGTTGTCAAATCAACAATCACATCCCCAAATTGCAATTGTTCTTTAATCACTTTCGGAGGAGTCAAATAAAAGCGAACTAATTTTAATAGAGTTTGGGTATAATCCGTTTTTAATAAAAAATCATCGGCCCCAGACTCCAAACAAGTCACCCTTTCTTCGACGGTTTCTCGGTCAACCAACATGATCACAATCACCGAGTTTCCCATCTCTCTCAACTGACGACATAACCCTAAACCAGCTTGTCCCGTCCCCTGACGATTAATCACCACCATCCCAGGTTGATAATTCTTAATCGCTTCTAAAGACTGAGACACATCTGCGATCGCAATAGGAGTATAACCCCCTTCCCTTAAATCAAGACAGACTCGTTGACTCAAAGGTTCATCTAATTGTACAAGCAGAATACAAGGATTTAAGCTCATTGATTTTGATCTGGGAAAATTTCTGTTACGACACGCTCTTGACGATTACTATTAGTAACGATAATGTTCTTATTATTCAATGTACCGACGGCTTTTTCTCCCGTCAGATTAAATTGCGGATTGTGTTGTTCATAAATCACATTCCCAACCGCTTCAATAGTTTGAGATGCCATATTCCAGGTTAAATTATTGGCGTACAATTTAGCTTCATTGCTTTGACTAGACCCTTGCACCCCACCTTTAAGATAGGCAATATTTTGGGCAAATTCAACCTGTGCTTGATTCCCTGTAATCGTAACATTATCTTGATAGTGAATCAGTTTAACGGGTTTTTCTGACCGAACTTGACGGGTTTTATAGTTCCAAATAATTTCATTGCTGGCCACTTGTACCGGAGGTTTAACTGACTTAAATTCAATATTCTCTTTGATGACAACTTGTTTTTTATCCAAATGTACGGTAGCACGGTTAGCAGTTAAATTATCCGTAATAATTTTATTTTGAAACCTGGCCAATTTTAACAAGCGATCGGCGATAATAGTTTGTTTCGGAATTTCCCAGATTAAATGTTCCGTTTTTAACAGTAAGCTTTTCTTTTCAGAAGTTCCGACAATTTGCCCCGTTAATTCTAATTTTTGTTCACGGGTATTATATTTCCCTTCTTTGGCAGAAACTTCAAGTTGTGGATGAGAACCCTTTAAGTCTTTCCTAACGATCAATAAAGAGTCTTTTGGCCGCCATTCTACTTCCTGACTGCGAATTACCGCTTTATTGCGGGGATCAACTGCGAGAATATTCTTCTTGAGGAAAATTTCTGTGCCGTCGCGGTAAATTTCACCCTGATCAGCCTTAATTTGCAAAACAATCTTCCCGTCTTGGAAAATATTGCCTTTGACTGCGGTTAAATTCGCTTTTTTGCGATCGGGACTGTATTTCGCTTCGTCCACCTGAATTTTCCAAATAAGTTTTCCTTCCTCATTAGATTGTTCTAAGGTGGCATCATTGAGCATTAAACTGGTTTCGTTTCGGGTTTCCTCGGCCTGACTGTCTGGTTTTTTTTCAGCTTGTTTACCGGATTGACAAGCGATCAAACTGAGTAATAGCAGCAGCACTCCCCCTTTTAGTAGTCCATAGTGCAGGGAATGCTGTTGTTTGAATGTATTGTATTGGTTCATCACCTTCTTTGATCAATCAGATGTGTCCCTATTACTCTAACGCTATCGTTGCTTATTTTGATCGAGAAGACCAACTCCCGAATAACTGTTATAAGATGACAAATTAGGTTTTGGGTTTTTTTGGATATCCTCTTTGATTTGATCAAGATCAATGTAACGATCTGCCACATTAATTAGACTATCACTGGTCATGGAACGAAGGCTAACCACTTCAATGCGGGCCCCGCGATAACTAACGGCATCAGCAGCATAGGCTAAATCTCCATCTCCACTGACGATCACGGCCGTATCATAGGCCCCCACTAAGGCCATTAAATCAACGGCAATTTCCACGTCTAAATTAGCTTTTTTGGAACCATCAGGCAGTTGAACTAAGTCTTTAGCAATAACACGATAGCCGTTGCGTCGCATCCACAGCAAGAACCCTTGTTGTTTTTCGTTGCTGCGATCTACCCCCGTATAGAAAAAGGCTCTTAATAAGCGAGATCCCCCCGTGAGGCGATAAAGTAGCTTAGTATAATCAATCTCGATGCCCAATTGTAGCGCAGCGTAAAATAAGTTAGAGCCATCGATAAAAATGGCGACTCGTCCCCGATTTTCTAATACTTGTTCTGCTGTAAAAATAGAATTGTCTTCAAAATCGTCAAACATTGTTGTTATACCTCGTTGATCATCAAAAAAGGATGGGTTGTGAAAGTTATTTGTCAGTTCAGGTTTGTATTTCATGAGATTTGAGATGGTTTTAACACAAAAATCGGAAAAAAACTTTAATTTTTAGTTTTTTAAGAGCTTTCCTCCGACGGAAGCTCAAGTTTTGCAAAAATGGGCTGAGGTTTAGGTAGGTTTTGATTGGCGGTAATTTTTCCCCATTGACTATGTTGGTTAAAGGGTGCAATCTGAGGGAGGTTATCCCCCTGATTAAAGTCTATAGAAAAACCTAATTGTTGGTAGATTTTGCCACTCAGATTGGGAATAATGGGAGCGAGTAAATAAGCAGCAAGGCGCACTGATTCTAACACAGCGTATAGAATCCTTTCCACTTCGGGCTGTTGTCCCTCTTTAAATAAACGCCAAGGGGCCTGTTCATCAATGAATTTATTACCGGCCCGAATTAACGTCAAAATTTCCTCACATCCCTCGTTAAATTTTAAGGTTTCATAGGCATTAACCACCCGTTCCCCTAGGTCTAACCCAATGGTTTTTAGGGGATGACCTTGAGGTAAATCCGCTGCTGTCAAAGCAGGTATTGACCCTTGACAGTATTTTTGCATCATTCCTAATGTGCGATTAAGAAGATTTCCTAAGTCATTGGCCAAATCAGCGTTAAGAATGTTAACAAAACGGGTTTCGTTAAAATCACCATCCTTCCCACATTCTATCTCTTTTAAGAAATAGTAGCGCAGGCCATCCGCACCATAATTATCTACTAACTTAAATGGATCTAGGGTATTTCCTAAGCTTTTCCCCATTTTTTGCCCATCTTTTGTTAGAAACCCATGACCAAAAATTCTTTGGGGTAAGGGCAGTTTTGCTGACATCAACATGGCTGGCCAATAAACAGCATGAAATCGTAAAATATCTTTACCAATTAAATGCAAATTAATGGGCCACCACTGAGAAAGCGCATTATCTAAGGTGGGGTCTTGTTCTGGTTCGAGTAAGGCGGTAACATAGGCTAAAAGCGCGTCAAACCACACATAAATGGTATGTTTGGGGTTTCCAGGAACAGGAAAGCCCCATTCTAAATTGACGCGAGAAATAGAAAAATCTTGTAATCCCTGACTAACAAAGTTTATGACTTCATTGCGACGGCTTTCTGGTTCAATAAATTGGGGATTTTTCTGATAGAGTTCTTCTAGTTTTTCTTGATATTTAGATAATCTAAAAAAATAGTTTTCTTCATCGCGCCATTCGGCTTTTTTATTGGGATGAAGGGGACAACACCCATTTTCTAATAATTCCCGTTTTTCTTTAAATTCTTCGCAAGGGACACAATACCATCCCTGTTGCTGGGCTAAATAGATGTCACCATTCTTCTCAACCCGTTCCCAAAATTCATTGACAATAGCTTGATGACGGGGGGCGGTTGTGCGACTAAAGCGATCATATTGAATATCCAATTTTTGCCAGAGGGACTCGAAACTGGACACTATCTGATCACAATGTTCTTGGGGAGGTACTCCTTTTTCTTGGGCTGTTCGTTGGATTTTCTGCCCATGTTCGTCGGTTCCGGTGATTAATAGGACTTTTTCTCCCTTTTGTCGCTTATGACGAGCGATGACATCGGCGATCATCGTTGTATAGGCACTGCCGATGTGAGGGACACCATTTACATAATACAACGGGGTCGTTAGGGAAAATTTTAAAGGGTTTGTTTTTTCTAGGGTCATCTAAATTTATCAGATTTCAATAAAAAGTGTCTCTTGATATGGTTGGGTATGGCGAAAGAGATTGCTAATAATTTATTTTAGCTGTTTTTTTCTCTATCATTCCTTTAGTATTAACTGATTTTTCTATCTTCCATCAATAAAAATATTCTTAAGGTGTCTTTATTAAGAGAATTTAAGGAAGTATAAAGATAATTCAAGTAAACCGTTTAAAAAAATTTTTTTGTGATATGAACGGAGAAATAAACAAAAGAAAATGGGAAAGGGGATAATCCTTGTCCCAACTTCTGTTAGAATGGTTAATGGCTTGTCGAGGAGAGGTGGCAGAGTGGTCGAACGCGCCCGACTTGAAATCGGGTTTGGTGAAAGCCAACGTGGGTTCGAATCCCACCCTCTCCGTTTTTATCCCCTGACTACCGTGGGGTCAATTCATGAATTGACCCTACCAACACACTCAATATCTACAGGCGTTACGTCAGTCCTGTGTTAAACCGCTTGAGGTTGTCCTTGAGGTTGAAACTGGAACAGAGAATAGACAACATTGCGACGAATATCGATCATCATCTCTAAGAACATTTCATAACCCTCCTGTTTGTATTCAATCAGGGGATCTTTTTGTCCGTACCCTCGTAACCCAATGGACTCCCTTAAAGCATCCATTGATTGTAAATGTTCTCGCCATAATGTATCAATTTGCTGCAAAATAAAGAAGCGTTCGGCCTCTCGCATTAAACCAGGACGTACCTTATCCACTTCATCTTCTTTAATATCGTAGGCTTTGCGAACCTCCTCATGAAAGAAAATTTTCATTTCACCCACTGTCATATCTTCCATGTCTTTCGTGGTGATATCTTGCAGCAGATAGACGAATTCCTTAACCTTATTGACTAGGTTTTCCATGTCCCATTCTTCGGGAGGTAATTCAGGGTTAACGTAAGCCTCAACAATTTCATCCATTGTTTTTTCTGCATATTGCAACACCTGTTCTTTGAGATCTAACCCTTCCAATACCCGACGACGTTCCGCATAAATGGCCCGACGTTGGTTATTCATTACCTCATCATATTCAAACACCTGTTTACGGGTGTCATAGTAGAAAGTTTCTACTTTTTTCTGGGCCCCTTCTAGGGAACGGGTCAACATTTTTGATTCAATAGGCATATCTTCTTCCACTCGGAAGGCATTCATTAACCCGGCCACGCGATCGCCGCCAAAGATTCTTAACAAATTATCTTCTAAACTTAAGAAGAATTTGGTAGATCCTGGGTCGCCTTGTCGTCCGGCCCGTCCCCGTAACTGATTATCGATCCGACGGGACTCATGGCGTTCAGTTCCCATCACATGAAGGCCGCCTAATTCCACCACTTCATCATGTTCTTTATCCGTCAAAGCATCATATTCTTTGCGAATGGCCTTATAGACTTCCCGTAATTTTTGAATCACTGGATCATCCGTGGGGGCCTTTTCTGAAGCAATAGCAATTTTTTCTTCCGCTTCTAATTCAGACAAGCTTTGTTGTCCATATTCTGTCACGGCCAATTTAACCGTTTCTTTCAGCAAATTTTCTGTGTCTTGTGAGAGTTTGGTGGGAAAAATATCTGCTGAGGGTTGCCATTTTTTCTTTTTCTTATCCTTGCCAAACCCTTGAGGACGACGACTATTTCCCCCCATTCCAGCCATTAGGTTATCATCTTCTGGTATGACAATTTGTGGCATGAGGTATTCCCGAATTTTCAGACGGGCCATGTAGTCAGAGTTCCCCCCTAAAATGATATCTGTTCCCCGTCCTGCCATGTTGGTAGCAATAGTAACAGCCCCTTTTCGTCCTGCTTGGGCGACAATTTCTGATTCCCGTTCTACGTTTTCTGGTCGGGCATTAAGGATATTATGGGGAATATTTTTTTGTCGTAGTAAAGCAGCAATGACCTCTGATTTTTCAACGCTGGTGGTTCCTACAAGAATAGGACGGCCCATAGTATAGAGTTCATCAACTTCGTTGGCCACTGCTTGCCATTTGGCGGGTTCCGTTTTATAGACCACATCAGGCAGATCATACCGTTGAGAGGGCCGGTTAGTGGGAATAATGGTTACTTGCAGGTTATAGACTTTTTCCAGTTCCGTTTCTTCAGTTTTGGCGGTTCCGGTCATGCCTGAGAGTTTAGAATATAACAAGAAAAAGTTTTGATAGGTAATGGTGGCTAGGGTTTGAGTTTCGCGTTGAATGGGAACCCCTTCTTTAGCTTCGATCGCTTGGTGAAGTCCATCACTCCAACGCCTTCCTGCTAATACCCGTCCGGTAAATTCATCAACGATGACCACCTCTTTATTTTTAACGATATAATTCACATCTTTGGTGAATAATTCTTTAGCTTTGATGGCATTAAAAATATAGTGGGCCCAAGGATTTTCTTGATCATATAAATCTTGAACACCAAGTAATTGTTCAGCCTTTTCAAAGCCTTGATCTGTCATTAAAACGTTGCGGGCTTTTTCGTCTACTTCGTACTCTTTAGGGTCGTCTTCTGATTCTTGGCTTTCGAGTTGTTTGGCAATTTCAGAGGCTTTAAGATACTTTTCTGTAGGTCTTTCTACTTGCCCAGAAATAATTAAGGGGGTACGGGCTTCATCAATTAAAATTGAGTCAACTTCGTCAATAATGCAGTAATTCGGGGGACGTTGTACGACTTCGGCCATGGAGGTAGCCATGTTATCCCGTAAATAATCAAAGCCTAATTCACTGTTGGTTGTATAGGTAATATCACAAGCATAGTTTTTCTTGCGTTCTTCGGGGTTCATTCCTGACTGAATGAGTCCCACAGTTAACCCTAAAAAACGGTGTACTTGTCCCATCCATTCTGCGTCACGACGGGCTAAATAGTCGTTGACGGTAACAACATGAACGCCCCTTCCTGTGAGTCCATTCAGATAGGCGGGAAGGGTGGCTACCAGGGTTTTTCCTTCCCCTGTCTTCATCTCGGCAATTTGCCCTTTATGGAGAACCATACCACCGAGTAATTGTACATCAAAATGACGCATCCCTAGGACACGGATACCCGCTTCTCGTACCACAGCAAAGGCTTCCGGTAGGATTTCGTCTAAAATATCCTCTAATTCCTCATCATTGTTGGCTTTATCGAGGGCTTCCCTAAATTCGACGGTTTTTTGCCTCATTTGCTCATCAGACAAGGCTTGAATATCTTCTTCGAGCAGATTAATATCTGTAACAAGGGGTTGAAATTTCTTAACTTTTCGGGTGTTAGGATCACCAAATAGGGCTTTAAGCATAGGTGTTTTTTTATGATTTATTTTACCGCAATCTTGGGCGATGGCTCTTATAATTGTATCATTTTGGGTTTTGACCTCAGTATTTTCCTGGGTTTTTGGGATATTTTAAGACCTTTTCTCCTCACCGCCTCATCCCTTGAACCGTCATCTGGGCTTCATTAAGTAACTGATAACCAATGCGAAACAATTCTTGACCTGTATGTAGATGAGAGTCATCATAATTACAGGAAAACCAGTCTAATTCGTCAATGCCGTCCCCTACCTGATTTAAACAATAATAAAGCGCAGCAGCCACTTTAGCTAATTTGGGGGGATTTGCTTGGGAGGAAAAAATATGTTTTGCTTGTTGTAATTGGCTGCGACATGAGCGTAAATAATCTTGAAACACTGCTATTAATTGATCGTCAAAGGGATCGGCTGCTAAAGCATCAATTTGATCATTTAAACGATAAATGATCCGAGAAACTAAGCGTTCAACAGGCTGGTAAACATTTTTTAACCATTCATCAAGCAACCCTACTGATGCTTGTTCGGCTGCTCGATGACGTTGATAATAATATTGGGCCTCGGCTGTGCGCTGTTGTCGTTGGGACGAGGGATAGTTAGGGATAATTCGCTGATCATAACTACGCCGCTGATGAGGATCACCTAACACCTCATAAGCGGCATTGATCCGAATAATCTGATCGTGGTTAGCGGTTTTACTCTGGCTATCAGGATGGAATTGTTTGGCTAGCCGCCGATAAGCCTGTTTAATTTCTGTTTGGCTGGCACTTTGACTGATTTCGAGGATTTGGTAATGGTTAGTAGATGTCATGACAGTCTGGACAAGAGGACAACAGCGGCTAACCCTTTCCTCAATTCATCATCGCTAACTGAGGCGGTTCTAAGTCTTGGAAAAGGGGTGTACTTAAGTAACGTTCGCCGAAACTGGGTTGAATCATTACAATTAGTTTACCGATATTTTCGGGGCGTTGTCCAACTTTTATCGCCGCGCATAAGGCGGCCCCTGTGGAAATACCGGAGAGTAACCCTTCTTCCCTGGCCAGTCGTCTACCATAATTTATGGCTTCTTCATCTGTAACTGTCACTACTTCGTCAATTAATTCGACTTTGAGGACTTCGGGAATAAAACCAGCCCCAATACCTTGAATTTTATGGCCTCCTGGTTTACCTCCTGATAAAACGGGACTATTTTCCGGTTCAACAGCGATCGCCTGAAAGGTGGCTTTTCGTTGTTTAATGACTTCTGCTATTCCGGTAATGGTTCCCCCTGTCCCTACTCCAGCAATTAAAATATCTACCCGTCCATTAGTATCTTCCCAAATTTCCTCGGCGGTGGTTAAACGATGAATTTCAGGGTTAGCTGGATTATTAAATTGTTGCAACATATAAGCATTGGGCAAGGTGTCTACTAATTCTTGGGCCCGACGAATACAACCACTCATTCCCTCACTGCCTGGGGTTAATTCTAATTGGGCCCCATAAGCTTTTAACATGGCCCGACGCTCTTTACTCATGGTTTCGGGCATGGTTAAGATTAATTTGTAACCTTTGGCGGCGGCGGCCATAGCTAAGGCGATACCTGTATTGCCTGATGTGGGTTCTACTAACAGGGTTTTGCCAGGAATAATTAATCCTTCCCGTTCGGCTGCATTGATCATATTAACCCCAATCCGGTCTTTAACCGAGGCGGCAGGGTTCATTCCTTCTAATTTCACCACAATTTGAGCTACACAGCCCTCTGCTTGGGGAATGCGATTTAATCGCACAAGGGGAGTCCGACCAATTAATTCTGTAATATCGTGGGCAATTTTCATTCTTCTTTTAGTGGGTATTATTTAGCACTTGTTCTTTGGTTGTAGTCCCTGATGCTGAGGTTGACAGGATTTTTTATCCTTTCTTTATCTCATCTCACTTTATCTTTGATACTCCGAAACCAAAAAACCCTACCTAATGGCAGGGCTTATGATTATTTGAGCTTAGATCAAACCAGGGTCATCAGATTCCTAGAAGGAGAAGGTTCCGCGAAGGGTTCCAATCACTTCATCATCAGCACCTTGCAGGTTGACAAACTGGTCGGGGTTGCCGATCCAGATCACACCAGGGGTGATAGAAATATTATCCGTGACTTGGTAACGGTAGAACACTTCAGCCGTGACTGGGTTACGACTGGTAAAGTTGGAGAACTGAGCAGTGGTAGGACGACGACCATCTCCTAAATAGGGTTGAACCCCAGCGAAGATACCTAAGAGGTTTCCTTCTTTAAAGAGGTCAGGGAAGGCAAAACCGCCACCACCTGTCCAAACCTCGGCACTCAAACCACGACCGATAAAGCGAACGTTGGTATAAGAACCAAAGGCACTAAAGTTTAACCATTCAGCAAGCCGCCAGGTTAAGGCACCACCATAACTGTTGGTGACTTTACCGCCGATGTCGAAGGGGTTAACTTGGTTGGGAGTAACGCTATTGTCACCATTGCCATTAAAAGTGGTGGTCGGAGTTCCAGGAGAACCAACAGACCCATTCGCAAAAGCGTTATTCAACTCAGAACGAGAGAAGTTAGCAAAGGAAGTACCCACTTCCCCTGGCCCAGTGGGAACACCTTGACCGAAGATAGGACTATCCGGTTTGTGGTAAGCGTTAATAAAGGTAAAGGCAACATTAACTGTGTTAAATAGGTTGGTGTTGATTTGCGCTAACACCCCATAGTTACCGTTGAATAAACCGTTACCGCCCGCGCTTTCCGCATACTCTTCACCAGTAGCAGGGTTGATGCCGTTGTTGTTAACACAGCTATCTTGGCTCTGATCTCCACCACCGTTGATGCAAGGACTATTCGCGGTTCCAGCTAAATAACCAAAGCTCAGAGAGGTAGGCCCTAACAGACTTTGTAACCAACCCACATCAAAGCTCATACCAGCACCAGCACCACCCCCAATTCGGTAGATAGGGTTACGTTGTGCGAAGGTACTTAAGGAACCTTTACCACCGTCAAAGTCTTCAAAATAGGGGTTTAAGGTGGGAACGAAGTCATACCATTTACCACCCCAGGCAGTAACGTAGGTATTGATTTTAAGGTTCCCATAGGGTTGAATAGGAGCGTAGTAACCAACCCAGTCAATCACCACGTTGTTATCTTCTTCGTTACGACGAGGCCCAATATTAAAGGTTTGGGTCGCCGTGGGGTTGATCAGTTGGTTTTCTTCAAAGGCGATCCCAATGGGTTGACCTGTGTTGGGGTTGATAACCTGTAAGTTAGGTTCGGTCAATGTAAAACGATCGGTTCCTGTCCCCGTACTGGCAGATAAACGGGTTACTAATAAGTCTTCCCCACTGAAACTGGTGTTGAAGCTTAAACGAACCCGGTCTTGTAAAACAGCTTGGTTATCTTCAGAAGAACGGCTACCACCCGCAGCGGTTGCGGCCATGATTACTTCCCCAACTAACTTGGTGGTAGTGGAGAATTGGTGATCTTCTAAGAAGGAAACCCGACCTTCGAGGTTGTCAACTCTTGCTCCTAATGCGGCGAGTTCTGCCTCAAATTCCTGCATTAACCGCTTGAGTTTTTCGATGTCTTCCCGTAAAACCGCAACGTTTTCTTGGATCAAACGTTCCATCGTGTTTAAACAAGCGTTTAAACCTGCGGCAAATTCCCAACGGGATGTGGCGCGATTGCCTCGAAACGTCCGGTCAGGATAACCAACAATACAACCGTAGCGTTCAACTAGGCTTCGTAAGGCTTCATAAGCCCAATCTGTAGGAGATACGTCACGAAGTTCACTAACGCTAGTTACCTGATCGTTAGTGTTAGTTTGACCTTCTTGGCTGTAATTTTCAAGCTTGTCAAGTAATTCGTCTTGGGCCTGGGCGATTTCCATTCCCGCAGTTGCACTTTGGGAGAACTCAGACTGAGACGGGCCTTCAACTGCCATTGCAGCAGATGAAACGGCTAAAGCAGTACCCACAATTGCTGGACTGACCAGCAGCGTTTTCCACAATAATTTTAGCATTTTCAGCTTTTCCTCACACCATTAGGTTGACTACAGAGTTTATAGCCTCACTTATCATAATATTATACATGACTTTTTAGAATCGGCCGATAGATAACCTTAATTTTTCTGTAGGAAAATGCTTGATTAGTTTTTCTAACAGTTTTACCCTGGGTTGGGAGTTGTTTGGGTCATCTTTAGATTCTTCATTAGCCAGTGCATGAAGTACGACTACTATTTAGTGTAGCGTTAACTTTAAAAGTTGACCAACTGACTTTAAAAAAATTTAGAAGCCTCCAAAAACTTGACCCCCCGATCGCATTACTTCTCAAGGGGTAACACTGAACGGGGGGTTATTAAGTTTGGGGTCTTCTGATTGAAACCTAACTGCCGGAAGGAACTCCAGCTAAGATCGCGTCCAAGGGGATTTGACTTCTAGAGAACGGCTCCGGCGCACAGCCGGCTAACTTCAACCAGGAGACCCATGATTTTACTACTACTATCGGTCATGGGCATCACCTCCTTTACTACCTAAATGGTTTTTGTTTCAAGAACAACTGTAATTAGTCTAGCGCAAGTCTTTGAGAAAAATCAAGGCAGCGACGCAAAAATTTTTCGGCTACCCTAGAACAACCTCCAAAATGTAGATGAAGGTAGGATGCGTGTAGGTTATAGGGTTTCCATCCTTCGCCATAACCTAAATTGGGAGAATGCCAGCTATATAACTTGAATAAGGGGTCAGGAGAGGTTTTCGTTAACTCAGAGCGATGAAATTCATGGCCCCAAAGGGTTTCCCCTGCTCTCAACAACAGACTGTCTTGAGAGGCGATCGCTTGTCGATACCCAAGGGTCAGGGTTTTGACCATTTTCGCGCTGGTGGGCAAAATTCCCACCATGGCCCAAGCTTCATCTTCAAAGGTGATGATTTCTTGACATAAATACATCAAGCCGCCACATTCGGCATAGGTGGGCATTCCTTTGATCATGGCTTGTTTAACCGCTTTGAGGGCTTTTTGATTACGAGATAATGCTTCGGCAAAGACTTCGGGGAAACCACCCCCAAAATATAACCCTGTTATTCCTTCTGGTAAGGTTTCATCGTTGATCGGACTCCAAAATATAAGTTCTGCCCCTAATTTTTCGAGAATGTCTAGGTTATCGGCGTAATAGAAGTTAAAAGCTCGATCACGGGCGATCGCTATTTTTGTGGGAGTGTGGGAGGTGTGGGGAGTGTGGGAGGTGTGGGAGGTGTGGGAGGTGTGGGAGGTGAGATGAGGGAGGAGAAGATCCCAGTTGAAAGCGGTTTGGGCCAGGTGGGCTAATTTTTCAACGAAAATATTGAGATCTTTTAATTCATCGGTGGGAACTAACCCTAAATGGCGATCGGGAATTGTTAAGGTATCTTGACGGCGGAGACTGCCGAGAATGGGAAGATTAAGGGGCAGTAGGGCGGTTTCCAGTAGGGTGAGATGGCGATCGCTGCCTACACGATTTAAAATTACTCCTAAGATCTCAAGGTTGGGGTCAAGGGAACGATACCCATGAGCGATCGCAGCTACTGAACCGGATAAGCGACTACAATCAATGACGAGAACTACTGGTATCTTTAAAAGTCTGGCAATGTGCGCGGTACTCCCATAATTTAGGGATGTTTTAGGAAATGTATCTATAAGCTCTAATTTATCAATCGGAACCCCATCAAATAGCCCCATCACGCCTTCTATTAGGCCATAGTCTACCCCTTGGCTATGATGTTGAAAACAGGCTTTAAGGTAGGTTTCTGAGGTGAGAATGGGGTCTAAATTACGACAGGGACGACCTGTTATATAAGTATGAAACATGGGGTCAATATAGTCTGGCCCCACTTTAAAGGATTGTACTTGATGGCCTTTTTTGACTAAAAATGCAAGGAGGGCCAGGGTTATGGTTGTTTTTCCGACTCCACTGCGATCGCCGGCAATAATTAAGGTCATTTTTTATCTCCGCTAGTCTGTAGAGATAATTCATGAATTATCTCTATTTATTTCTTTTAACCTCTCAATAATCTTTGTATTAGCTTCGGGAAAAGGAAAGTTATCAATTTCGTCTAATGTTACCCAACGAATTTCTTCACATTCTATCGGGGTTGGTTCACCGCTTAAATAGCGACAAATATGCACAAATAAGGTGACTTTAAAATGACTATAATCATGTTCTAAACTGATTAAATGCTCACCGACTTCTATATCAATGCCAATTTCTTCTAAAATCTCTCGTTTAATACAATCTTCTACGGTTTCGTTTGTTTCTATTTTTCCCCCAGGAAACTCCCATAAACCCCCTAATAATCCTTCTTTAAGTCGTCGATCAATTAAGATTAAACCAGATTCATTATAGATGACAGCAACGCCAATTTTTTTATGGGGAATAGGAGCAGAAGTTTCACTCATAGGAAGTATATTTTTGGGATTTTGATTATATGTTTCTTGTAGGTACATAATATCATTATAGACGATTTTTAATCAAAAAATGCTTGTCAAACTTGACTTGACATGATATTATATAGATAATGGAAAAGGTGTGCGCCTGTAACCTATTCTTTAGGGTAGCCATTGTAGGTTTTTGAAACAAGGTTGTAGAGTCAGCAAATATTGAAAACTTAGAGTCAATTGAGTTAACTGAAATTTTGCCAACCCTACCCTTTATTGAATTAATGAGGAACATTAGGAATAAGACGGAATAGTAAAGTCAACAAAGCAGTTGCTACAGCTACAATAATAGGAATAATTAGGGATTTTACTCCTTTTAAGTCTGCTACTTCTTGAACTAAAGTGTTTTGGACTGTTTTTATGTCCTTGACATCTTCTTTGAGGTTGCGAACTTCTGTTTTTAGTTCAATCTGTCCAACTTCTAGGTTAGTTAGTCGGGTATCAATCCTATCTAATTTAGCCTCGAATTTCTCGTCAATCTTATCTAATTTACCATTAATCTCCTTTAAGATTTCCTCTAATGAGTAAGTAACTGTGATGGGTGTTTGACTCATGGGGTAAATTCCTATTTAATCTTTAATTGATTGTAGGGACATAATACGATTATACCCGCGATCGCTAGATATTTGTAGGGGCATAATACCATTATGCCCTTTATCTTTTGGGGAGAGGGTTTAACTTCAGGGGAGAGGGTTTAACAGTGTTAAACCCCTACAATTATTAATCATTGAACATTGTTCTAATCTCCTCCACCCCTACCCCAAACATGGACGCAACTGCCTCTAAAATGCTCTCATCGGCGGTTTCTTGATAAAAACGCTGCAAATTTTCTACAGAATTTTCTACCCAGTATTGATCGTTAAATTCAACCCATATTTGTAACGCTTGTAAGTAATAATTTTTGGCATCTTCGGGGTTTCCTATTCCTTCTGCTACCTTTCCTAAACCATAGTAGGTTCTTGCTTGAGAGTAGCGATCGCTGTATCCAATGTAGATAGACAAAGCTTGTTGGTAATAGTTTCTCGCTTCTTCCCATTCTCGTAACTGTTTCGCTAGTATTCCCAAGTGGTGGTAGGTACTTGCTTGAGAGTAGCGATCGCTGTATTCAATTTTGATAGACAAAGCTTGTTGATAATAAGTTTGTGCTTGTTCCCATTGACTGTTCTCCCGCGCTACTATTCCTAAGTTGTTGTAGGTATTTGCTTGATAGTAGTGATCGCCGTATTCAGTGAAGATAGACGTTACACTTAAGGATACTTTCTGTCTTATTTTCGCTTCCCGTATCTAAATTTACATCCGCTAACTGTAACCCGTTGAGTATTTCTTGAGGGGTTTGCGTCTTCAAATTTCCTAAGACAACTTCCATCGCTAAAGGATACCCCGCTAAAAGCTTCATTAACCGCTTAAAATTATCATCCGCTTTTACCTTTTCCAGTTTTTTCGGGGTACTAATAGTTGCTTCTAGGATTTTTTCTGCAAGTTCGGTTCTTGACTCACTATCTAACCCCTGTAACGGATACAGATAAGTAATATTGTTGTTAGTGAAAACATCTTTTAACCAACTTTCATCACTACGAGAACCCAAAACTATTTTTGTCTTCCCTTCCTTCAAACGTTGTAACAAGCGTTTCAGTTTCTCCTGTTCCCCTGCATCTAACTTATTCTGAATAGCTAAAGGTTGTCCCGTGACTGATTCTAAATTGTCTAAAATTAAAACATGATTAGCAGATCGTAAGTCTTGGGTTAACTTTCCTAATTTTGCCGCGTCTCCCATCGCTTGAAAAGTGGCAAAATCAAACTTCTTATAAATACCCTTACCCACCTCAAACAAAATTTGTTCAACTGTCCAAGCTTTCGCATCGTATCCGAAATAAAAGATCTTGTCTGCATAATGGGTTCTGTGCCACCATTCCCGTAGATAGTTCAATAAAGTAGTCTTTCCTGTTCCTCCCATACCTTGCAATAACAAGACATTGTGTTTTAAGAGAGACTTTTCTATTTTCAGGATCTCTAAATCTCGTCCCACAAAACCATAAATAGGCAAAGGGAAGCGATATTTTTGTTCTAAATTTGTGTAATATTCCTCTGCTTCTTCTGGGTTCATTTCCCGTAAATTAAAGTTTACAGGTTTATTGTTATACACCACCGGAAGTAACCAGTCTTCGAGATCAATAATTTCATTAAAATAAGCTTGTCGTCCCTTATTGTTGTATAACTCCAAACGACTTAAGCGTATCGCCTCAGTAATTGGTTTACTATTAAAAAACTCCTTATACAACTCTTGCATCATAAGCTTTGCAGCAGAAACAGTCACAGAATAACTCATCCCGATAACCATCTGCATTCCTGCTTGCATCAACCGACTACTTAAACTGGTTTTATTACTATAATTTAGGCGCACATCTTCTCCCATCATAATTTTATTATCACCCATTTCTTCAGTTTTTTCAAGCCTTATTTGTTTACCAGATTGACAAGCATTAAGGATACAAACAGGAATATTTTTACCAGTTAATAAACCCGTCAACTCTGCTGCTTCTACCGGAACCGCTTTACCTTTATTTTCACCTTTAAAAAAGAGGAACGCTTTCACCCCTTGATATGCGTCTAAGTGTTCTAAACCGTAACCCCGTTGATATAAATAGCGATTTTTTTCTACTCCTTTTTGAAACTCCTGATAACTCATCAAACCGCCATGTAGATCAAAATGGATAATATGATAATAATTACTCCCTTTAGCTTCCAAATGTTTACATAAGCTTTCATAAGTCCCAGGGCGTAAAATCTCAATATTAACCCTCAGATTCCCCTTATCAATTAATTCTACTAAAGGCCGGGCAATAGTCCGATAACCAACATCGCTATCTTCATCAGGTCTAGCGACAACAGCTAATAAATTAATAACCGGATAAACAGGCAAATTAATATCAATATTAATGGGTTTAATCAAGCGACGACTCATCAAACAATCTACCGCAAAGGGACGGGATAACTCAGGATCTTTCATTGCTTCCCAATGCAAAGATTGAAACTCAGGGGTTTTACTTTGAATTTCAAACTGAACATCTTTTAAATTACTTTTTAACTGACAATAATTACTATAAGCGTTACGATCTACAAAAACATCTTTAAATAAAGACAGTCCATAACTATCAACACTATCAGCCGCATTTTTAGCAGTTTCAGTATTCAACATTGGAGTTACTAACCACCCCTCAAAATACCATTCTAGGATTTTTTCATCTTCCGGCTTAAAAGGGTCAGAAATAATGATAGAATACTCTTGGTTATTAATAATTAAACGGGCAGTAAATCCCGTTTCGGTTTGCGCTTCTTCCCGAATAATAATCAATGACATAAAAAAAATCAATAATGTTATCTATGTAGAGGTTAATGGCCGTTGACACCTACTTTATAGTATAATAAAAAAGCGTTAATGTGGGCAATACCTACCCTACACATGAACAATGAATTGTAGGGGCATAATACCATTATGCTCATTATTTGGGGACTAACAATGATCTGGGTTTAACGGTGTTAAACCCCTACAAAAGAAACGTTAACCTAATTAAATTATGATAGTAAAACTTACTACTTCAGAATTAGAATATTGGCAAAAACAATGGCTAAAAGATGAAGCAACAGACACAGCATTTAACCTAATTTTGGAAGAAGATGGGGACTTAGAAACCGCTTTTAACGAGTTATTTCAAGAAAAAAATGGGACAATTCCTAGCTTTAATAATCAATCATTATGGGAAGTTATTTTACAAGTAATGCGTCAAGAAATATGTGGAGAAAATGATAGTTTAAAAAGCCAAATTCAAGCAGTTCGTAACAACCCAGGAAAAACCAGTATATTAACAGGAATAATTATTTATATAATAGAAAAATGTCCCTTACCCCTTGATACAGCATTAGCAACCATGATTTTGCTTTATCTTCTTAAAGTAGGAATAGATATTTTTTGTGATTATACAGCCAATTAAACAATTAAATTAAAAACTGGTAACTTCTCTATTAGCTACCAGTTTTTAATTATTTTTCAATGATTTAAAACTCAATTACTCTTGATTATGAACGTTACTATCGATCGCCTGTAGAGATTTTTCAAAATTCAAGCGTTGTTCTGCATTCCGTAAGAAATAACCACTCATCATGGCAGATGCCAATAATTTACCTAAATGATCCCGACTGGTACTAACAGTTACGCCAAAATGTTCAGAAGGAAGATTACCCAACAAACCAATAATATTCCGTTCCATCACTTGAAACACTTCAGAAGAATCAGGTTTAGACAACTGTGCGATGGTATCTGGGCTAAGAGACTGAACATATTTCCACAAGTGTTCCCCTGTTTCATTGTCATTGCCGAAAAGATGCTGAGAACGGTTTAATTCGTTATTCATTGTTGGCCTCCTGGGGATTTGCGTTTATCTTAATGAACTGAATGAATTAGATGGCTTATTTTTGATGAGTTACCTTTCTTCTCCAGTTTAACAAGTTTCTTAATAAAATTGAGGTCGTTAGAACCGAACCGTAAATTCCGAATCTGCCGACCTCACCAATTTTTTAGAATTAACTAGCAAGATATTCGCGGATATTTGCCTTGCGTTTGCGTAATTTTGACAGTGCCTCCCGTTCAATTTGTCTAACCCTTTCTCGACTGATATTGAGACGACTGCCAATTTTAGCGAGGGTTAAAGGTTGTCCGTCGGCTAGTCCAAATCTTAGGGCTAAGACTTCTTTTTGTTGGGGGGTTAAATCTTCCATCAGTTTTTCTAAGTCAAACTGTAAGGAAGAATGGGTGGCAAAATCTTCGGGAGAGGGGCCACTATCTTCAAGTAAATCCCCTAATTCCGTGTCTTGGTTGTCCCCAACCCGTAAATCTAAGGATAAAGGTTGACGGGCCCGTTCTAAATATTCTCGCACTTGTCTGGGGGTTAATTCCAGTTCTTCTGCCAATTCGGCAACGGTGGCGGCCCGTCCTTTTTCTTGGGCCAATTGTCGTTGGGCTTTTTTAATTTTATTGAGTTTTTCGGTGATGTGAATAGGTAAACGAATGGTGCGACTTTTTTCGGCGATCGCACGGGTGATGGCTTGACGAATCCACCAATAAGCATAAGTTGAGAAACGATAGCCTTTAGTGGGGTCAAATTTTTCAACTCCTCGCTGCATACCAATGGTTCCCTCTTGAATGAGATCCAATAAATCAAGGTTGCGTTTAAGGTATTTTTTGGCCACAGACACCACTAAACGCAAGTTAGCTTCTACCATTTTGCGCTTAGCGGCTTCTCCCGTGATAATCGCAGAACGGAGTTCTTTCATACTGAGTTTAGCGGCTTTAGCCCATTGCCTGTCTGTGGGTTCTTGGCCCATTTCTTCTGTGAGGGCTTTTCTCAGTGTTTCTAAGGTCACAAATCGCTGAACGCTTTTTGAATAAAGGATTTCTTCTTCATGGGTGAGGAGGGGGACGCGTCCAATTTCTCTTAAATAGGCACGAACAGGATCAGGAGAATTCTTAGTAATGTTCATAACAGAGTTTTCAGTAATAGTTTGGTCAGTGTGGTGAAGAATAAGTCGTAGTGATATCTTTAAGGGAATGCTTATGGTAACAAAAAATTGATTATGAACGGGCTTTATGGGGCTTTTTTTATGGGTTCACCGCTCTGAATCGGTAATATGAGCATTGGGGTCAGGGATCTTTACAGTTATATCACAACCAGGAAACAAACTATTTGCTGTGATTACCTGTTTTGTTGATTTGTTCCTTAACAATAATACATGATCGTGTTAACTTTTGTAAAGTTTCTGAGAAATTTAGATTTCACTGGCAAAATCTGGTTGTCGGTCAATCTTACCGACAATCGTGTATAATTAGTGCATCCTAGGCCACAAAATACTGATTTTTTTAAGATTCAGCTAAGATCAGCATGGCTAATGCCTTTGCTCTTGTTAGGGGTTTTGTGATCGCTCGCTGGTCCATAAGGCTTTATGGACATGGGGAGAATCACTCTCATCATAGATTTCCCCGACTAATTCTTCTAAAATATCTTCTAAGGTGACTAATCCGACTGTTCCTCCATATTCATCAACCACGATGGCAATGTGAAACCGTTTTTGTAGCATTTCTCGTAATAAATTGGCAACCCGTTTGGTTTCAGGGACATAAATAGGGGCATCCATAGCCTCAGTCACATTAACTTGAGAACGCCTTTCTTTGGGAACGGATTGCAGTTTCTGGAGAGCTTTTTTAAGATGAACAATACCAACAATATGATCTTTCGATTCTCCTTGTACGGGAATGCGGGAATAGCCAGTTTCTAAGGATAAATTGAGTAAAGTCTGTAAACTTAATTCATGGGAAATAGTCGTCATTTCTAAGCGAGATTTCACCACATCTTTAGCCATTAATTGATCCAACATTAAGGCTTTATGAAGCAACTGATGTTTATAAATATCAAGTTGACCTTTTCCTCCTAAAATTTCGATCATTAATTGCAAATCTGTTAAAGATTCTCCTGATTGAGTTGTTTTGTCTGATTTCCCTTGAAAGATTTGAATTGTTTTTTGAGTAATGGTTTCAAACATCGGAACAATTCCAATTACTGATAGTAATTGAGACAACCTGGAAATCGGGCGAACCGAAAAACGAAAAAAGGCACGAGTATTAAGGATGGCTAAAGATTTAGGAGTAATTTCCCCAAAAATTAAGACTAAAATTGTGACCACTGCTGTCGCAATTCCTAGTCCCGCACTCCCTAACCAAATCGCAAAAAGATTACTGGTTAAAATTGCTGAAAAATTATTAACAAGATTATTACCAATTAATAAGCTAGTAATAAAACGCCGACGATTTTCTAACACCAAACGATAAACCCCAGAGGGATCGCCTTGATGTTCAATCAGTCCCCGTAACTTAAAATTATCAAAAGCTGTGATAGCGGTTTCAGAACCGGAAAAGAAGGCTGATAGCAGCAACATCAAGGCGATTGCTGCTATATCCAGCCAAACCTGTCCCAACAGGGGGCCAGGCTCAGCTAAGGCAATAAAATCACTGTCTAATGCTAACAAAATAGGGCTGATTAACTAACTGTATAAGCTGCTTTGAGGGCCCAGACGATCAGGGCAGTAATAGCACCTAAAACCAAAAAGGCTGAAATTGCTACTAAAGCGGGTTTATCAGCCCCTTCAAATTTCATGATGCCGCGATTTAGGTCTGACATAGAATTTTATTCCTTTGTACGAGTTAAACCGGCCAGATTAAGGCACGCTTGATATCTAGGTTAGCGAAAATTGGGGCAGAATGGGCTAAGAAATTATGACAAAAATCTATCAAAAAGGTTGTTTGTTTATGTCCCACTATTTACACTATTTAAGACGCGATCGCCTAATAACCCCTCGTACAAAGGGCGATCACCCTTACTCTGTCCAAAATATCCTGATTTTAAGCGTCAAGACAAGCTGAAATTGTTAACGGTTCTTAATCTCAATTTTATCCATTGGTTTTAAGATACAAGTTGTTTGAACAGATAACCCATATTTAGTCCTGTAAATTTGAGAGAAACATAATGACTCAACCTACTCAGTTTGACACCACTAGCACCAAGTTAGTGAAGTTGTTGAAAAAAACGATTAAAACTGTTATGACCAAAAAGGGGGTTAACCCATCAACTCGTAAGGGAAATAAAGAGTTGGATATTTTGGTTAAGCAATTGGCTAAACAATCTTTTAGCTCTGAAGAACAAGCAAAAACTGCGGCTGAAAAACTTGGAGATAGTTTAGTTGAGTTGTCCCAAAAACACGGCAAAACTTATTTAGATCAAGGGGTTGTTAAACAATTTTCTTTACTTGGTATTGCTTCTATTTCTGATATTGCTTCTCCAACAAAAGAAACACAAACTGTCTCTAAACTCTCTGTTACTACAGTTCAAGCAGTAACAGAAATTATCCCTGAAGCAAAGACGGTTATTCCTCTTGAAGCAGTAGAGGAAACTATTGATGAAGTTGCTGAAACTGAAGCAGAAACTACAACGGTTGAATCTTCTGTTGAAGCAGTAGAGGAAACTATTGATGAAGTTGTTGAAACTGAAGCAGAAACTACACCGACAATGGTTGAATCTTCTGTTGAAGCAGTAGAGAAAACCATTGATAAAGTTGTTGAAACTGAATCTGAAATCGTTGAAAATTCGGCAATATTAGGACTCAAAGAAAGACTCACAGAAGATATTAAATTGGCCATGAAAGCGAGGGATAAAATTCGCTTAGAAACTGTGAGAAGTATCAAAAAAGTTGTCCTAGAAAAAGAAGTCGAATTTCGCCCTAAAGGACAAGACAAATTAACCCCGGAACAAGAATTAGAAGTGTTATCACAACAAGCAAAACAGCGTCGGGAGTCGATTGAACAATATCGTCAAGGGGGTAGAGATGATTTAGCTGATAAAGAAGCGCAGGAATTAGTAATTATTGAAACCTACTTACCTGCTCAACTTTCTGATGAAGAAATAGGGGAAATTATTGATAACATTATTGCTTCATCTGGGGCAAATTCTCCTAAAGATATGGGGAAAGTTATGGGGACTATAATGAAAGAATTGAAGGGTAAAGCTGATGGGAAAAAAGTTCAAGAAATGGTCAAATTAAAACTAACTTAATTTTCTTTCGCTATGAGGGCGGGTTGATTTAACATATTTGTTACAATTAGGTAGTTTTATCAAGAACCCGCCCCTACATTTTTCCTGTTACCTTTCCTCCTGTTTGAACTTGCCATAAACCCGCATAAATTCCATCTTTTTCTAATAGTTGTTCATGGGTTCCTTGCTCAACAATTTGACCATATTCCATCACATAAATACAATCAGAATGACGAATTGTTGATAAACGATGCGCGATCGCAATGGTTGTTCTATCTTGGGTAATATGTTCTAAAGAAAGGGCGATCGCCGCTTCTGTTTCATTGTCAACGGCTGAGGTTGCTTCATCTAAAATGAGGATGGGAGGGTCTTTTAAAATTGCTCTAGCAATAGCAATTCTTTGTCGTTGTCCCCCCGATAATTTTTGACCTCTTTCTCCGACAATTGTATCATAACCTTCGGGTAATTTTCCAATAAATTCATGAGCTTCTGCGCTTTTTGCCGCTTTGATAATTGTCTCAAAATTGGCTTCAGGATTTCCATAGGCAATGTTTTCTTTAACGGTTCCATGAAACAAAAATACATCTTGACTAACTAACCCTATGGCTTCCCGTAAATCCCATAAAAAGATATCTTTGATATTGATACCATCGAGGGTAATTGTTCCTTCTTGAATCTCATATAATCGTAAGAGTAACTTAACTAAAGTGCTTTTTCCTGAACCTGTAGATCCTACAATACCAATAGTATGACCTGCGGGAATTTCTAAGGATAAATTTTTGATAATTGGATAATTCTCTTGATAGAAGAATGTAACATTTTTTAGAATAATTTCCCCTTGAATTTTATTACTAGGTAAGGATAAATTGCCGGAATGAATGGTAATAGGTGTATCTAACAAATTCATCACCCTGCTAGTGGAAGCCATTGCTCGTTGATAGAGGTCTAAAGTTTGTCCTAATCTTGTTAAAGGCCATAATAACCGTTGAGTTAAAAAGACTAAAACACTATAGGTTCCTACTGCTAATTTACCCTCAACTACTTCCATCCCTCCATATAATAAAATAGCAGTAAATCCGGCTAAAATGACAACACGAATTAAAGGAACAAAGGCAGCACTAAGAGTAATCGCGCTTTGATTACTGCGACGATAAGCTTCACTATCTTCCCGTAAACGTTCAAGTTCATAAGCTTCTGTCGTAAAGCTTTTAATGGTTGTAATACCACTTAAATTATTAGATAAACGGCTATTTAATAAACCGACTTTTTCTCTCACTTCTGCGTAGCGAGGGGCTAATAATTTTTGAAATGTAATTGATCCCCACAAAATAAATGGGATAGGTAACATAGCCATCCATGCCGTTCCTGGGGTTAAAATAAAGAAAGCTGCCCCAATGATAATAACTGTGGTGATTACTTGTAAAATTTCATTAGCACCCACATCTAAAAAACGTTCTAATTGATTAATATCGTCATTTAAAATAGACAATAACATCCCAGTATTACGTTCTTCAAAATAAGCCAATTCTAAATCTTGAAGATGACGATAAGCATCAAGTCTTAAATCATGTTGAATATTCTGTGCTAAATTACGCCATAAACGTTCATAAGTATATTGAAATAAAGACTCTAACCCCCAAACAATAATCGAGAGAAAAGTTAAGACTAAAAGCTGTCCAAAAACATCTTTAACCCCTAAATGAGCAATAAGAGAATCTTGTTGTTTAACTACCACATCAACTGCAGCACCAATTAAGGCAGGAGGAGCTAAATCAAAGATTTTATTGAAGACAGAACAAATAACCGCTTGCCAAATTAAAAAACGATACTTTTTACCGTATTTAAACAGGCGTTGTAAAGGATTGTTAGATAGGTTAGTTTTTTTGTTTTTTGACATCAGATAGTGTATTTGAGTTTTAATCGGTTGAATTCTGGAAAAAATCGGCTCTACCGAACCTATTATATAAAACTATTAAAATCATAAACTTAAACCATTAAGGGTTAAGCTATATAGACAAAACCCGCCTACGCGGGTTCAATTTATCTTCCTTTCGGGAGGCTTAGTTTGTATAGTATCAGCTTCAGTCTGTATGTAGGTGTTGATTTAGCATAACAAGTTCGGTAGAACCATGATAGATTTGTAGCGGAACGTAAATACTTATGGATTCATTATACGCAATCAATTCCAGGAGACTAAACAATGACGACAGAAGAATGCTTGCGTGTTGGGCAACCTGCGCCCGACTTCATTGCGACAGCCGTAGTTGATCAAGAATTTCAGACTAAGAAGCTTTCTAGTTATCGTGGCAAATATGTTGTCTTATTTTTTTATCCCCTAGACTTTACTTTTGTTTGTCCGACTGAAATTGCAGCTTTTAGCGATCGCTATGAAGAATTTACGAAAATCAATACAGAAATTCTGGGGATTTCGGTAGATAGTGAATTTGCTCATCTCGCTTGGATTCAAACCCCGCGTGATCAAGGGGGTGTGGGGGATATTGCTTATCCTTTGGTATCTGATCTCAAAAAAGAAATCAGTAATGCTTATAATGTGTTAGATCCCGAAGCTGGGGTTGCTTTACGGGGCTTATTTATCATTGATAAAGAAGGAATTATTCAACACGCAACCATCAATAATTTGTCTTTTGGCCGTAGTGTGGATGAAACATTAAGGACTCTCAAAGCCATTCAATATGTGCAAAGTCATTCAGAGGAAGTTTGTCCGGCAGATTGGCAAGAAGGAGACAAAACAATGATATCTGATCCGATTAAATCTAAGGTCTATTTTTCCGCTGTTTAACCTAATTTTCCTTTGGTTCTTCTGTTGTTACCTCAGCCTAAATTAAACTCGTTTTTGGGTTGAGGTCGCTTATTTAAACCATTTAATTTGATAGAATTTATGCTCACTTCAACGGATTTTACTGGATTACTTAGCCCGCGTTTTTTTCGGAATTTTTTACCTATTCCTCCGACGAATCAGCTATCAATAGGAAGCATCGCCCCTGATTTTATTTTACCTGATATTACTCACAATTGTACCCTTAAATTATCAGATTACTTTAATCAAAAGCCTGTTATTTTAGCTTTTACTCGCATTTTTACTGAAAAGCAATATTGTCCTTTTTGTTATCCCCATATTATCAGTCTCAATCGGTATTATGAGAAGTTTTTGCAGCGAGGTGTAGAAGTTTTAATGATTACTAGCACTGATGCTAAACAAAGTCAAATTGTGGTCAGAGATTTAGGGTTAAAAATGCCTTTATTAAGTAATCCTGATTGTCGAGTCTTTCGGATGTATCATACCGGACAAGCTTTAGGCGCACCTCTCCCTGCACAGTTTCTGTTAGATAAAACTGGAAAAATACAGTATAAACATTTATTTTCTTTTATAGATACTAATGCTAGTGTTGATAAATTATTACTCAAAATAGTCTAATTACGATACTATTTATTAAAAAATATATTCTACTTTTTCATCTAAAAAAACACAGCGATCGCGGCCTTGTTCTTTCGCTTGATATAATGCTTTATCTGCTGCTGTAATTAAAGTTTTTGATAACATTTCTGGTGTGGGAATAAGGCTGGCAATTCCTACACTTAATGTAAGATTGTCACTCACTTTAGAGCAATGATGAGGAATTTTTAATTGTTCAATTTCATTGCTAATTAATTGGGCAACTTTTCTGGCACCTTTCCCATCAGTATTAGGCAAAATAATGACAAATTCTTCTCCCCCATAACGGGCCACTAAATCCCCTGAACGTTTGACTGTATTAGCGATGGTTTGAGCAACTTTAATTAAACAATCATCTCCTGTTTGATGACCATAGCAATCATTATATTTTTTAAAATAATCCACATCACATAAAATTAATGATAGGGGTTGTTTTTCCCTGATACAACGACTCCATTCATGGGCCAAAGTTTCATCAAAACAACGACGATTTGCGATTTGAGTTAAACCATCTAAATTAGCCTGAGATTCTAATTTTTCTAACAAATTTCCTTGGGCCATAGCAATACCTAATTGAGCGGCCACTGCTTCTAAAATTTCCACTTCTTCTGCTGTCCATTGACGAAAGCGATCGCATTGTTCTAAATAAATTAAGCCATTGGGTTCTAATTGATAAGAAGTTCTCACTACTATTAGTGATTTAACTCCAGCAGCTTTGAGGAAATCTTGACAATCTTCAAAAAAGGGATCTTGATAAACATTTTCAGCATAAATTGCTTTATCTTGAGCAAAAATTCTTTCAATAGCAGTATTATTTTGTAGTAAAATTTCTCGTTCCAACACTGAACTAAATCCCTGATCTAAATATTCGGCAACATAAGGTATTCTGGGAATTGGTTTAGTTATATAGGTATGAATTAAACAACGATTAACTTGAAAAGTATGGCCAATTTGTTGAGCAGCAGTTTCATAAATATCAGAAACTTTTAACGAAGAACGAATTTTTTCAGTGATTTTTTGTAGTAGTAAAGTTTTGCGTAAATTAACTTGTAATGCTGCTTCTGATTCTTGTAACTTATTATTTTGAGCAGCTAATTGTAATTCCATTTCTTTGCGTTGGGTAATATCTCGTACTGTAATAGCAAAACCATCTGCTAATTTAACGGCAATAAAATGATACCAATGATTCTGTTGATTATGTTGATAATAAAAATCTTGTTCTAGAGGTTTTCCTATTTCCACAACCTGTACAAATGAATCAAATAAATCAGAATCAAGTTTATGAAGAAACCGCCTCAGCATTAATTTACCCATTAAATCTTCTTTTTTAACACCCAAAGCTTGAGAGATAATAGGATTAACTAATAAACAACGAAAATCACCAATTTCTCCAGTTACATTACGCACAGACTGTAAAGCAGCAACCCCATCTAAGGAACTATTTAAAACACTATTAATTAAGGCGCGAGATTGATATAAAATTTCCTCTGTTTCTCGGCGTTTTTCAATTTCTTCTTGTAGTTTTTGTTCTTTTTCTTTACGTTTTTCTATCTCCTGTAGTAACTGTCTTTTCTGTTTTTGAATGGTTAATTGACTCTCAATTCTAGCGATAACTTCTTCCGGTTGAAAAGGTTTAGTAATATAATCAACTCCACCTAATTCAAAAGCTTTTATTTTATTGAATGTTTCATCTAAAGCACTGACAAAAATTACGGGAATATCTTGAGTTTTTGGATTGCTTTTGAGTCTTTCACAAACTTCATAACCATCCATTTCTGGCATTTTAATATCTAATAAAATTACATCCGGTGAGGTAGACTGAGCAGACATTAAGGCCAGATTCCCATTAATTGCTTTTCTGACATTATAGCCCTTATCAGTTAACATTTTATCTAAGACGCGCAGATTTTCGGGCTTATCATCAACAATTAAAATATCCCCTGATAAAGTTTGTTTAGTTTCAGAATTATTCATTTGACTTGCTTAATTAATCCTAAGATTTGATCAACACGAAAATCATTAACTAAGTCCCTTAAAGCTTCAGATAAATTCTGCTCTGTTGGAGGAATTTGAGCAATCAGACTTAACATAAGTTTATCATCTAAGTTGATCGCTGCTTGTTCTAACTGCCCTAACCATTCAGCAGACATCACTCTTAAATCTTCTGCTTGAAGTGTATAACTGTGTTCTTGGCTTTCAGGTTCTTTGCTCTCCTCATAAATATAACGCACTCCCAAATGTTTAGCCATAGTTTCAAAGATAACTGATTCTTTAAAAGGTTTTCTGATAAAATCATCACAACCGGCCGAAAGTACCACCGCTTTTTCTTCTTCTAAAACACTTGCTGTTAAAGCAATAACTGCTGTTGCATTACCTTTTATTGTCCCTTTTATCTGCTTTGTCGCTTCATAACCATCCATAATTGGCATTCTCATATCCATCCAAATTAAATGGGGTTCCCAATTATCCCAAATCTTAATTGCTTCTTGTCCATTACTTGCTTCTTTCAGTTCAAACCCCAAGGGTTGTAACAATTTAATTAACAATTTACGGTTATTTTCCTTATCGTCTACTACTAATATTTTATAACAGATTTGGTGAGGAGCAAGAGCAATCACATTAGGTTTAATTTCTGTGCTTTCCACATCAGCAGCATTAACTAATTTAACCGGAATTTGCCAGCAAAAAGTTGTCCCAATTCCTACTTGACTGTTAACCCTAATATCTCCCCCCATTAATTGTACAAATTTCTGACTAATAGGTAAACCTAATCCTGTCCCTTCCTGGGATTTGATACCACTTTTTGTCTGAGTAAAAGCTTCAAATAATTGCTCAATTTCCTCTGTTTCTATGCCTTCTCCTGTATCTTTTACTTCAAAAAATAGGTTTATAGTAGAGGCTTTAGCCTCATAATTATCCCTAATTTCCTGACTATTAACTGTCACTAAAACACCACCATCATTAGTAAATTTAATAGCATTATTAATTAAATTAATCAATACTTGACGTAACTTGATTTCATCGGTGCAGATATATCTAGGAACCTCCTCAGTATAATCAAAATCAAGCTCTAATCCCTTCTTTTCTGCTCTCAGATGGAACAGATCATCAAGCTCATCTAAAAGGTTATAGAGGTCAAAATTGGAGGGGTTAAGGGTGATTTTTTCCGCTTCAATTTTTGACAAGTCTAAAATATTATTAATTAAAGTCAGTAAATATTCTCCACTGCGGTTAATAATGGTGGCATTTTCTTGATTATCTGGGGAAAGAGTTTGGGAACGAGTCATCAATTGAGAAAAGCCCAAAATAGCATTAAGTGGAGTTCTTAATTCATGACTCATGTTAGCAATAAAGGCACTTTTTGCTTTGTTAGCAGTATCAGCTTTTTCTCTGGCATTTTCTAGTTCATAAGTCCTTTCTTTAACTTTAATTTCTAGGTTTTCAAAGGACTCTTTTAATTGAGATGCCATTAAATTAAATGAATTTGCTAGTTCTCCTAATTCGTCATTACGTTTAATTTCTACTGTATTATTCCATTGCCCTTGAGCAATATTTTTAGCAGCATTATTTAATTTTGAAATTGGTTCAATTAGCCAACGCGATATCACAATTCCTATGAGTATTGAAATGATTAAAGCAGCAATTGATAAAATAATTGTTCTGTAAGTATTGGCGTTAACTTCTGCCATAAAATCAGACTCAGGAATCACGGTTATAATCAGCCATTTCAATCCATATTTATCGCCAAAAGGTTGAATTTTAGTAAAATAACATTTACCTTCCTGACAAAATTTAAGTTCTTTTTTCTGATTAATATATTGTAAATCCTTAAAATATTCTGCCAAATATTTAGCTGTAATGACTATTAATTTATTATCCGTTTCTTGAGGTTCTAATCTTTTAATCTTAGTGGCTATTTCCTGCTGTTTTAATATAAATTTATAAGGGGGTTTGCCATCAGAACGAGCAATTAATAAATCATTTTGAGTTTCAACAATAAAAATTTGTGCTGAAGGAGTAATATTAATTGATTTTAAGTATTTACTAATTCCATTAAGACTTAAGTTAACGGAGAATACTCCTAAAATTTGAGATGATTTTTTTTGAAATAAAGGTAAATAATTGTTAATGGCTAAATCGGAAGATTTTCCTATTTGAAAAACAGCAGTCCATCCTGCTTTTTTGTTCTTAAGAGCATCTTGATACCAAGGTCTTTCTTTGACAGGTAAATAATTATAAGAATAAAATAAATCAAGATAATCACCCTGTTCATTTAACCGATAAAGATTCAATTTATTAATATTAGCAGAATCAGAACGACCTCCTTGTAATTGGGGAGTTTTGTTAATTTCAAAAATATTATTTCGATAAAAAGTTCTAAATATTCCCTGTTCATTCCCAAACATGATAGTATCAACTTCTGGAAACTGTATCAGTTGAGAAAATAAATGTTTTTCTAATTGAGGCAAATTGTTTAAATTTAAAAGTCCGGTTTTTACTAGATTGACATTAGTTTGGTTTATTTGAGTAGGAGTAGCTAAATAATTAGTTAAATAAAGGTCAAGGCGATTACCAGTTTCTTCTATTAATTGATTAGCTAAATTTTCAACGGATTTCTGTCCATTTTTAAAAGAAAGATAACCCACTAATCCTACGGTTCCTACAATTTGCAGCACAAAAGGAACAATAAAAACAATTTGCAAAGAAAATTTACTTAAAATATACTTGAAAAAGTTGAGTTTCATGATTAATTAATCCTGACTTATTATCAATGAATAATTATTAATCATTAATTATTCATTGATAATTGATGAATCCTATTCTATCTCTTTAATTAAAGAAATGATCCAAGCTGCCCCTAAACTGATCCATATTATCAATTCTAAGTATTTAATCCAAGAAGAAGATATCCACCAATCTTTAAATAAACTCAGCCGAAAATTTGACCAATATGCCTTAATCTGACTTTTCCACTTTGAGGGACTATCTTGAGATTTATAAGACCAATTAATTATAGACAATAAAAAAGGTAAGCCGCCAACTTTAGCACTCATTAATAGATGGAATGCTAAACTAAGAATAAGCATCAGCCAGGCAATTAGATGTCCATAATACCAACCATGATTAAGTTCTCCATTTGGCAGCCATTTTTCATCCATCATTTTGCCAGTAAACACCGCAAAGGTTAAAGAAAACAAAATTATTGTATTAACCAACCGATGGAGATGATACCACCAACCTTTTTGATTGATTTTGGTTATTTTTTCCCAACTATTAGTTTGAATTAATCGCTTTTGTCCACGATGAAAAGCATAAAACACTAACAAAGGAAAAATCAACAATGTCCATAAACCAAAAGTGCCATGAATGCCTTCGATGTCTTCAAATTTAGGTAAAGGAATTTGTCCCCATCTACCATCATAAACATCATAAGTCCAATAGGCTGTTAATAAGGCTAAAATCGTAAAAACAGCAGTTAAGCCGTGAATAATTCGTAAAAGCAGAGGTTGATAAGGTTGCCACATTTCAACAATGGATAATGAACAATGGATAATGGATAATTATAAACATTATCTAAAAAGTGCCTAGGATAGAAAAGATGATTTATCCTAAAGAATAGTGATTTAATCTTGTTATCTAAGACTATGACAGAAGATACCACCCCAAAAGCCGCTGCTACAGCCAAAAAAGAAAAGCCTCCCGCTCTTGAAGATAAACCCTTCACCGAATTTATGGAGCAACACTTTAACCCTACTCTAAAAGAAAGCTTAACTAAGCAAGGACTGACGGATCTTGAGTTATCCTTTACTAAAGCCCAAGTATCCATTCCTGGGGGAATTTCTGATGACCCCTGTTGGCAAGTTATTGGCACTTGGAAAAATGGTCAGCGTCAGTTTAAGCTATATTTTCCTGAAGAAAGTATCACAGGACAAAAAGCCTTTTCCTATGCTGTCAATGGCAAATCTCCCAGTACCATTGAATCATTTATGATTGATGAGCGAAAAATCACCCTAGATTTAATGGTGTTATACACCTTACAACGTCTCAATGGGCAAAAATGGTTAACCCGAAATTAGGGTTAAAAAATTCCATAATTCCGAACAACGGTAGGGGCGAACGGCTGTTCGCCCCTACCGAATTAAAGAGTAGAAAACTCACCCAAAATTTTAACTTCTGGTTCCAATAATAATGACCAATGAGACTGTACTTGCTCTTGGACATGATTAATAAGTCGGAAAATATCCTCTGCTTTGGCCTGACCACAATTAAGAATAAAATTAGCATGACGTTGGGACACCTCAGCATTTCCCACCCGATAACCTTTTAACCCTAATTGTTCAATTAACCAACCTGCTGTATGGGGGCCAGGATTACGAAACACACTGCCACAACTAGGTTTATCATAGGGTTGGGAACTCTTGCGGGTTTGTAAATTATGTTGAGTCGTGGCCATTACCACCTCCCGACTCAAACCAGTTTGTAATTGGAATGTTGCCTCAATAACTAACCTTTTACCACCCTGTAGAGACGAGGTGCGATAACTATAATTTAACGCTTCTGGGGTCAAGGTTTCCACTGTACCATCAGGGGAAGCAACCACCGCACTAACCAACGAGTCAGCCGCACATTGATTATGGGCCCCCGCATTCATCACCACAGCACCGCCGACGGTTCCAGGGATACCTACAGCCCATTCTAAGCCACTCCAGCCCAGTTTAGCTACTTGCCAAGCCAAACTGGCGATCGGTTGCCCTGCTGCCACTGTAACGCGGCCCATGTCCTCATTAAACTCACGATGACGGAGATGACGGGTACTTAAGACTAACCCTTCAATACCGCGATCGCTAATTAACAAATTAGACCCCGCCCCTAATAACATCAAGGGTAAATCTTGTTGCTGAAACCATTCAAAAGTTCCTTGCAATTCTTCCCAACTGCGGGGGGCCGCATACCATTGGGCCTTTCCTCCCACGCGATAGGAGGTTTGAGGGGCCAGGGAAACATTCGGATAAATTTGTCCTGCGGTGCCTGGAAGTTCAACGGGGGCGCAGGTTTCATAAAAAGCGGTGGTCATGGCTATTTGGACTCAATGAAGGTCAACTGAGAAAGACGACTAAAGGTTCGGCCAATTGTTCCAAAGTTTTGTCAAAAACTCGGTATAACTGGCAATTTTGAGGAGTATGGTTTGGTTTTAATTGCTTGGGTAACTAGCAATCACTTGGGGGATAATCTGATTGAGATTTCCTGCCCCTAAAAACAGGACTAAATCACCTGGTTGAAGGAGATCCGGTAAAACCTCAGTTAAGGTGCTTAAAGACGGCTCATACATCACCTGAGCATGATAATTCTTCACCCCTTGGGCCAGGGTTTCCCCATTAATGTTATGAAGGTTAACCTCTCCGGCACTGTAAATGTCTGTCAAAATGACAAAATCAGCATCCCGAAAACAAGTGGCAAACTCATTTAAAAATGTAGCCGTGCGACTGTAACGGTGGGGTTGAAAGATGGCAACCACACGAGAAACCGCCTTCCCATCTACTTTGGAACGAGCCGCATCTAAGGTAGCTAAAATTTCACTGGGATGATGAGCATAATCATCAATAAAGGTAATGCCATTACATTGGCCCCGATTTTCAAACCGTCGTTTTGCTCCTTCAAAGCTCCATAACCCATCAGCAATGACGGCAAACTCCAGACCTAATTTTCGTCCCACAGCCACCGCAGCGAGGGCATTACTAAGATTATGGATTCCCGGAATCCCTAGACGTAGTTGACCTAAATGGGTTCCCCGTTCCCACACTTGAGCCGTAGTACCATCAGCATCAGATTTAAGATTAGTAACAGTATAATCTGCTCCCTTATTGGGGTTAAGACTATAGGTGATAGCAGGGGTGAGTTGGGTGCTAACGGTTTCACAGTCGAGACAACCAATCAAAATGTCACATTGAGTTTCAAAAATTTGGAACGTCTTGACCACATCATCAAGGGTTTGATAGTGATCAGGATGATCTAATTCAATATTAGTAACAATGCCAATATTCGGGTAATGTTTGGTTAAAGAGCCATCGGACTCATCAGCTTCTGCTACCAGATAACCACTATCTCCTAAACGTGCATTGCCTTCCCAAGCATCCACTTCCCCACCAATAATAATAGTGGGATCAAGACCCGCTTTGAGGAGCATATAACCAATTAAACTACTGGTAGTGGTTTTTCCATGAGTACCCGCCACCGCAATACTTTGATAATCCTTAATTAAAGCCGCTAAAACATCAGAACGGTGAAAAATAGGACAACCCTTCTCGTATGCCGCCGCATATTCAGAATTACTATGGGCGATCGCCGTTGAACAAATTACTTGAGGTAAAGTTTCGTTAACTGGGAGAGTTCCCAGAGGAAAAGAAAATTTATGATTGTCCTTAGTCGCCGTTTCACTTGTTCCAGTCACCAGAGCCGGAACAGTTTCCCGTGCTTGATGGGGTTGAAACAATTCTAAATTGCTGGCCTCTTGACGACTAAAAATATAGGCTCCAACCCCCTCTAACCTTTGAGTAATATGGGTTGAGCGCAAATCAGAACCAGAAACAGGAAGTTGCCGCTTCGCTAAAACATAAGCGAGGGCAGACATCCCAATACCGCCAATGCCAATAAAATGAAAGGGCCGTCCACTAAAATCTACCGTTTTCACAATTACCTCTCCTGACACACCACACAACTAGAATAAACCGATTGGTTATTAATTTACGGGCTATGATATCAAAAACTGACTCATTGGTCATTAAAATAGCCCTGGTGCGTATGACTTACTTTGCAATCTCTAGAACCAACTTAACCGAGATAAGTTCCCAAAATCCTCAAAATTGAGGCGATTTGATCTCAATGATGAGAAAGGGTGGCAAGTCCCAAAAAAATTTTCCTCGGAAAAAAAAATTTCTCAGTTGGGGATCGAATTGATCAACCTTTAGGGTATCATTGGGGTCATTAATAATGTTTTAATCTATTTAAGTAGGACATCGAGGGTAAGACGCAGTGATTAGAGTAGCGATCAACGGGTTTGGACGGATTGGACGTAATTTCTTACGGTGCTGGTTAGGACGGGAAAATAGCCAATTAGAGCTAGTAGGGATCAATGATACTTCTGATCCCAGAACCAACGCTCACCTGCTCAAATATGACTCCATGCTCGGCAAATTAAATGCTGACATCAGCGCTGATGATAATTCACTCATCGTCAATGGCAAAACCATCAAGTGTGTTTCAGATCGTAACCCCTTAAATTTGCCTTGGGCGGAGTGGGGTGTTGATTTGATTATTGAATCTACTGGGGTTTTTGTCTCAGAAGAGGGTGCTTCTAAACATATCATTGCCGGAGCGAAAAAAGTCCTGATCACAGCCCCTGGTAAGGGCAGTAATGTGGGAACTTTTGTAGTGGGTGTGAACCACCAAGATTACGATCACGATACGAACAATATTATCAGTAACGCCAGTTGTACCACCAACTGTCTCGCTCCTGTGGTGAAAGTGTTGAATGACAACTTTGGTATCATCAAAGGCACCATGACTACAACTCACAGTTACACTGGGGATCAACGGATTTTAGACGCAAGTCACCGAGATCTTCGTCGGGCGCGAGCAGCAGCGGTTAATATTGTTCCCACCTCCACGGGAGCAGCGAAAGCGGTTGCTTTGGTTATTCCTGAGATGGCAGGAAAATTAAATGGGATCGCTATGCGGGTTCCCACTCCTAACGTTTCCGTGGTTGACTTAGTGGCCCAAGTTGAGAAAAACACCATTGCTGAACAAGTCAATGAAGTGTTAAAAGAAGCGGCTGAAGGCTCTATGAAAGGAATTATTGAGTACAATGATTTACCTTTAGTTTCTTCTGACTATCGGGGAACGGATTGTTCTGCCATCGTTGATGCTAGTCTGACGATGGTAATGGGTGGCGATATGGTTAAAGTGATTGCTTGGTATGACAACGAATGGGGTTACTCTCAACGGGTTGTTGACTTAGCTGAAGTCGTTGCCAAAAATTGGAAATAATCTCTTTATTTTCAGACGGCTCATTGTTGCTTGAAAGGCAATGAGATTTAGGGGAAGGCTAATATTAGCCTTCCTTTTTTTATTAAATCAGAAATCCGTAGCCCCTGCGGTTGCCCTTATTTTGTTAACTTACTTAGAAACAATGTCTAACCTCATTTCTCCTCCTCCTATTTACCGAGTTAGTCCCCTAACTTGGATAAAAAAAAACCTCTTTAGTACATGGTATAACAGTCTTCTAACCCTGATTAGTCTTTTATTTTTATATGGAATTAGTTCTAATTTAATTATTTGGATTTTTACCCAAGCACAATGGGGTGTCATTAGCGCAAATTTACGCTTATTTTTAGTAGGTCAATATCCCTTACCTTTATTATGGCGAACTTGGACAACCTTGGCAATTATTATGGGTTTAGGGGGCTTTTCTTGGGGGATTTTAACCCGCAGTCAACCTCTATTTACTCCCATTAATTTAACAGGTTTAGGAATTATTGCAATTCTTTTCGCTTTATTAGCAATTCCTATCAGTATTTTATCAAGTTTGAAATTACTGGGAATGCTAATTATGTTAGTTTTAATGGCATTTTTAGGACAAAAATTAAGACAAAAATTTACCAATTTAGGAACTTGGCTACCCCTATTATGGTTATTAACTTTTTTTGTTTTACTCTGGTTATTAGAAGGGGGATTATTTTTAAAACCAGTTAGATTAGATGATTTAAGTGGTCTAATTCTTACGGTTTTAACAGCAGTTGTTAGCATTGTTTTATCCTTTCCTTTGGGGGTTTTATTAGCATTAGGAAGACAAAGTTCTTTACCTGTGATTCGTTGGTTATCTATCGCCTATATTGAAGTAATACGAGGTTTACCTCTGCTTGGTATTCTCTTTATGGCTCAAGTTATGTTACCTTTGATTTTACCAGAAGGACTCCGTGTTGATCGGGTTGTTCGGGCAATTTCTGGATTTACTTTATTTAGTGCTGCTTACTTAGCAGAAAATGTCAGAGGGGGCTTGCAATCAATTCCTAAAGGACAAAAAGAAGCTGCTAAAGCGTTAGGTTTAAATACATTTTTTGTGCTTATTTTAGTGGTTTTACCCCAAGCCTTAAGAACCGTTATACCTACCATTGTCGGTCAATTTATTAGTTTATTTAAAGATACTTCTTTATTGGCAATTGTGGGATTATCTGACTTATTAGGAATGTCTCGTTCCATTTTAGCTAATCCTAAATTTATTGGCAGTGATCGGGAAGTTTATTTATTTGTCGCCATGATTTATTGGTGTTTTTGTTATTCCTTATCTTGGATAAGTCGCAGATTAGAAAAAGAAGGAAACAGAGGTTAACGTAAAAATTGTTATTTAGTGATTACCATAGTCTCAATAAGGTTATATAATACGATGGTTAAATCAAAAATTTACCCAAAAAGAGGTTCATTTGCTAACTTCATCTTCTACTGAATCACCTACTCTTGTTTTTTTCGTCCCTGGTATTATGGGGTCAAGTTTAACAATTCGTAACGATCCACCTCAACCTTGGGATAAAGAGATATGGGGAGAAAATCTCGGCATAAATATCAATACTATTAGTAATAATCCTAGCTTATTAACAATACAGGATAATAAACAAGTTGAAGCAGTTAAAGTTATTAAACGCTTTAAATATATCCCGAAAGACTTGGGAAATGTTTATGGTTCTTTGTGCGATTTTCTTGTACAACCAATATCAGAAGGTGGACTAGGATTACAGTCTGATGTGAACTTTTTTCCCTTTGCTTATGATTGGAGAAAGGATAATGAAGAATCAGCTAAAAAACTAGCGGACTTTATTAAAAATAAAGATCAAAATGGGAATAGTCGATTTCGTTTTATTGTTCATAGTATGGGAGGAATTGTTACTCGATTAATGCTTTTAGATAACCCAAAAATTGCTGAAAGAACAGAGTTACTATTTCAGATTGCATCTCCCCTATTAGGTTCAGCTAAAGCTTATTGTACCCTAAAAAAACGCCCTGAATTTAATCCTATTTTTGATTTGATTTGTCAAACGCTAGGAAACTGGGATAAAGTAGCCCAATTTCGCACGTCTATCATGGGTTTTCCCTCTGTTTATCAACTGTTACCCCCACCTGAAATCAAATCTCTTTGCGATCGCCAGGGTAATCTTTATTCTGCCCTAGACGATAGTGTTTGGCAAAAACATTTCAGGGAATATGTTCAGCAAGCGAGGGATGTTCATCAAAGACTTAAGCAATCTCAAGAGCTTAATACTAGAATTAGAACAAGATGTATTGGCTCTGGGAGATATCCAACCCCAAAACGCTATGTTATTGATCCAGAACAGGATTTTAACCTTATCATGAGACTAAGGCGAGTCCCTCTGTCTGCTGATGGAGATGACACAGTAACCTTTAGCAGTGCGATCGCTTATAGTGTATATGAACCAGAAAATCTGATTGATACTGAGCCTTGTAAACACATGACCATCTGTCATAATCAGGAGGTCTATAATATGCTTAAAATGGAGTGGAATGAAGATGAGTAAAATTGATGATCGTTACCTAAAAGAATTTCTACAAACGCTTCCTAAAGAAATTCCTAGTGTTCTTCTTTTTCATACTCCTTCAATGCCAAAACAGGGGGATAAGGTTGATATTAGATTAGAAGTGGAAGACAATCTTTCTATTAATATTCCTTTAATGATTGAATTTCTTACTCAGGAAGGGGATTTGATAATTGCTCCGATTCCTGTAGATTTATCTAGTTTAACTGCTAGTTTTACGATTCCTGAAACTATTGAACAAGGCAGTTATGTTTTAGAAGTAACCTATAACGACTGCTTTTTAGACAGTACAACGTTTAATATTGTAGATGAAGAATCTGCTCGACAGATGGCAGAATTTGAGCGAGGTTTAGAAACAGAAAATCAAGTCAAGAAATCGATTGAAGAAGGGAACTATGATAAATCTATGCAATTACAAGAAAAAGCGGCGAGACATTATGCCCATAATCCAAAACTTGCTGCACGCTCTTGGGAAGAATTGGCAGAGGTTTTATATGAGAAAGATCAATTAACATTATCTAGAGAAGCTTTAGAGAAAGCTTTAAATATTAATTTGAGTATTGAAGGATTAGAAAACAAACAGGAAATTCTGGATAGAATTAATGAGAAGATAGAAATTTTAAAACCGCCTAAAACTAAGCTCCAATTACTTAGAGAAGAAAAAGGATATTCTCAAATTAAACTAGCAGTATTAATCGGGGTAACACCTGAGACTATTAAAGCATGGGAAGAAGGAAAGGAATTGGAAGAACTAAAACAATTCTTTGAACTTGCTAACAAGTTAAAGTGCCAAATTGATGACTTTATAGAGATTAATCCCAATTTCGATAATATAACCAATAAACTCTCATCTAAACCTCAAATTAACTCAAAAATTAGAAGTCTTAGAGAGAGGAATAAGTTAAATCAAAGTCAAATAGCAAGTTCAGTTGGCAAAACACCTGACATAATTCAAAAGTGGGAAGACGGAGAGGAACTTGAAAAATTAATACAATTCTTTGAACTAGCTCAAGTGTTAGATTGTAAAGTCAGTGACTTGATAGAATTTGTTGATGTTAATGTTAAACAAAAATTACCAGAACAATTAGCAGAACTGTTGTCTAAAGTAACAGATTCTCCCGAAAACTCGACAAAAACTAAAAGTTAGTATATCTTGAGAAAGCGATAGCAGCCTAAGTATTAATAAGTATGCACTTAAATGAGTAATGTAAGGGTTATAGTAGATGCCGACTTCCTGGTTAATTCTCCAAGCAATGCGGAGAAACTGTTGTCTCTAATTAACTCCTACCGAGATCTAGACGTAACAGTTGTTGCAGAATGCTTAAAACGTGCTTGTGAATCCCATAACCCAAGTATTGATGATTATAAGGGGTGGTTATCTGATCATTTCAGAGATAGAATAAGGGTTACTTCTCGCCATGCTGTGACACAAAATGAATCACATGATGCCCATCTAGATATCGCTGGCGAACATATAGACGATTTCGAGGATCAACTTCAAATTGCTCATGCCTTGACTCTAAATATTTTGCATTTTCTTACAGATCGAACAGAAGAATTTATACAAGTTCATCTCAATACAAGGGTAAAAGTTTCATCAATAGATGATTTAGAAAAATTGTTACAAGCTTTAATGCCACCTACAGGACAAACAACACCTATAGAACAAACAACACCTATAGAATCAACAAAACCACGTTTTCCTGAAACAAACATTAAAAAAGTATTGAGTGTTGTGGTATTTGGAGTAATTGCTTTTATTGGAAAAGTATGGATTATGGCATTAGGAGTAATTGCTTTTCCTAAAAAAGTATGGATTTTTGTGGGATTAGCAGTATCTGTTTCTCTTGCTGCTGTATTTATTATTCCACCGATTCTCAACCTAGTAACTTTTCAACATTATTGTCCTTTAGATGATAATAATTCATTCATAAGTTGCGGAGAAAAAACATTAATTCCTGAACAAAATGCCAGTGAGTTATTTAAAAAATATCAAGAGAGTGCTGCTGAATCTTTTCAGAAATCCAATTATAAAGAGGCAGTAAATAATTTTAAATTTGCCTTCAACCAATATAAATATCCTGAAACTTTGATTTATCTAAATAATGCTCTCCTAGAAGCTAATGAAAAACAAGCTAATACCATTGCAGTTGCAGTACCAATTAGTAAAGCAAACGGAACAGCAACCAATGATGAAAAAGATTTAGCGAAAGAAATTCTTAGAGGAGTTGCTCATGTTCAAACCTTAGTCAATCATTGTTTATTACCTAATGATTTTACATTTTTATCAGAGAATTTGATTAAGATTATTAATAATGATACTAATAGATTATGTGATGAAATTAGAAAAGAAGGGAAAGGATTAAGAGTTTTAATTGCTGATGATGCTAATAATAAGGATCAAGCTGATAATTTAGCTTCTCAATTAAATGAATTAGAAAATAAATCTATTATTGCTGTTATTGGTCATTTTGCTAGTGATTTAACTTCACAAGTGATTGATATGTATAACAACAATAAGCTAGTTTTAATTTCTTTTGGTAGTACCAGTGAAAGTCAACAATTTTTGCAACCTGATGACTATTTCTTGAGAACAGTCCCTAGTGTCAGTTTCCATGTTAACAAATTAATCGAATACATGAAAGCGAAAGGATACAAAAATCCGGCAATTTTTTATACTGAAAGTAGTGACTTTTCTAAATCTATTTATGATCAATTTGTAATACAAGTTAAGGATGCTAATAAAAATTTAGGTGACAGTAATCAAATTAAAATCAATCCAAATTTATTGTTTGTGGGTGATAAGAATGACCCCAAGTCTTTTGCAGGGGATAATTTTAATGTTTCACACGAAATCAATAAATCTCAAAATGCAGATGTCCTAGTTTTATTTCCCGATGGACAAACCAGCAACAGTATGAATAACGCAGTCAATATAATGAAAGCAAATAAGGGAAATAAACCCATTTTAGGAACATGGACTCTCCGCAATAATCGGTTTCTTCAAGCAGCAAAAAATAATCCAGATTTTGTGATAAATAAAAAGTTAATCGTTTGGTCTTCCTATGAGAATTCACAAAAAATTAATCAACAATATATCAAAAAAGCTAATGCCTTATGGGGAGATGCTAGTAGTCCGATAACAGCACTATCCTATGATGCAGCATGGGTTTTAATTAACGCATTCCTTAAAACACCAAACCTCAACCGCACTACTTTAAAAGATACCCTAAACAATATAGAAACGGTTAAAGATGGTGCGACAGGAGACATTATTTTTGATAAAAATGGTAATCGGAAGGATCTAGAAGGGTTATTATTGCAAGTAATAAAAGATGACAACAATAAAGAAACTGGATTAAAATTTATGCCTGTACCTGAAGGAAATTAATCACAAGTAATAGTAAATATGTAGTTATACCAAATCCGCATCTCAAAACCCCTTTATTTTTACCTGAGACTCCTGTAGAGACGTTTCATGAAACGTCTCTACAAAAGGGGGTATATAAACTCCTAACACCGAACTCAGGTTAATTGCGTTACATTTCTTTAACATCCGTATCACCGATCGCAGTAATAACCTAAACTATGGTGATGGTTCTTGTTTAACAAATCAACTTTACCCTATGACATCTCTTGCCCCCCACACCAAAGCCAAAGCCCTAAAACCTGGTAGTCGTCGTCCTGCAAAAGAACTCTGTAGCGAATGTGGGTTATGCGATACATATTATGTGCATTATGTCAAGAAAGCTTGTGCCTTTCTTAACCAACAAATTGCCGAATTAGAAACCATTGCTCATGGAAAAAGTCGCAATTTAGAAGACGAAAATGATTGGTATTTTGGTGTCCATCAAGAGATGATGGCAGCGCAAAAAAAAGAACCCATTGAAGGCGCACAGTGGACAGGCATTGTTAGTACCATTGCCTGTGAAATGCTAACAAAAGGAATGGTTGAAGGAGTTGTTTGTGTCCAAAATACTAAAGAAGATCGTTTTCAACCCATGCCTGTAATTGCGAGAACCCCTGAAGAAGTTTTAGCAGCAAAAGTTAACAAACCCACCTTATCCCCCAATTTATCTATTTTAGAACAGATAGAACAATCAGGGATGAAACGCTTATTAGTAATTGGAGTGGGTTGTCAAATTCAAGCATTACGGGCAGTGGAAAAAGAATTAGGCTTAGAGAAGCTTTATGTATTAGGAACTCCCTGTGTGGATAATGTTACCCGTGAAGGTTTACAACTGTTCTTAGAAACTACAAGTAAATCTCCTGATACGGTGGTACATTATGAATTTATGCAGGATTTTCGAGTGCATTTTAAACATGAAGATGGTTCAATTGAAAAAGTACCTTTCTTCGGACTCAAAACCAATAAACTCAAAGATGTTTTTGCCCCTTCTTGTATGAGTTGTTTTGATTATGTTAACTCCTTAGCTGATTTAGTAGTCGGTTATATGGGGGCAGAATTTGGGTGGCAATGGATTATGATTCGTAATGACACCGGAAGGGAAATGTTAGCCTTAGTTCAAGAGCAAATTAACACAAAACCTGTCATCTCAAAAGGAGATCGCAAACAAGCAGTACAGCAAAGTATTCCTGCTTATGATCAAGGGGTAACATTACCAATGTGGGCAGCAAAATTAATGGGAGTTGTTATCGAAAAAATAGGGCCAAAAGGGTTAGAATATGCTCGTTTTTCTATTGATTCCCATTTTACCCGTAATTATTTATATGTTAAACGAAACCATCCCGAAATCTTAGAATCCCATGTACCTGACTATGCCAAAAAAATTGTCTCTCAGTACCAATTACCTGAACATTAACAACTGTATTCAGATTAAAACCTGATACCATGAAAACAAAGGCTGTTTACACAGCCTAATTATCAATAATTTAAGATAAAATACTCTAAAAAAGCTCAAAATTTCATCATGACTATAACCACTCCTAACCAACCCCAACCCCTCAATATTCCCCCCCGATTATTATTAGGGCCAGGGCCATCTAATGCTAACCCCCGTATCTTAGCAGCCATGAGTTTACCTGCTATTGGTCATCTCGATCCTTTTTATTTGAAAATGATGGACGAGATCCAAACTTTGTTAAGGTATGTATGGCAAACTAATAACCCCTTAACTATCTCTATAAGTGGGACAGGAAGCGCGGGAATGGAAGCCAGTTTAGCTAATGTAGTTGAACCTGGAGACGTTGTATTAGTAGGGGTTATGGGGTATTTTGGCCATCGTTTGGTGGATATGGCCACCCGTTATGGTGCAGATGTCAGAAAAATTAGCAAACCTTGGGGCCAAAACTTTAATTTAGCAGAGTTAAAACAAGCTTTAGAAACCCATAAACCTGCTATTTTAGCCTTAGTAAATGCGGAAACATCTACGGGGGTAAGACAACCCTTAGAAGGGGTAGGAGAGTTATGTCGAGAACACAATTGTTTGTTATTAGTTGATGCTGTCACCAGTTTAGGGGCAGTTCCCTTTTATTTTGATCAATGGGGTGTTGATTTAGCTTATAGTTGTAGTCAGAAAGGGTTAGGATGTCCCCCAGGATTATCACCTTTTACTATGAGTCCTCGCGCTTGGGATAAGTTGCAAAATCGCCAAAATACTGTGCCTAATTGGTATTTAGATATGAACCTTTTAAGTCAGTATTGGGGAGAACCGAGAAAATATCATCATACTGCTCCTTGTAATATGAATTATGGGTTAAGAGAAGCCTTAGCATTAATTGTAGAAGAAGGGTTAGAAAATTGTTGGCAACGACATCAAAAAAATGCCGAATTATTATGGGAAGGTTTAGCAGATTTAGGGTTAGTTTGTCATGTAGAAAAAGAGTTCCGTTTACCTACTTTAACAACGGTTCGTATTCCTGAAGGTGTCGATGGGAAAGTAGTCTCTAAACGACTTTTAAATGAGTATAATATCGAAATTGGTGGCGGTTTAGGGGAATTAGCGGGTCAAGTTTGGCGTATTGGTTTAATGGGCTATAATTCTCGCCCTGAAAACGTTTTATTACTCTTACAAGCTTTGAAAAAAGTTTTGTAAGTACATTTTTGACAATCAATTGGCTATCGGTAGGTTAGTATCATTAAAAGTATTATCTTCTAACCATTGTCTTTACAAGACTGAGAAGTTAAGTTAAGCTCAATATTGAGTCAGAAAAACAATTTCATACAAAATAAGGGTGATCAAATGAAACAAATTCATAAAATATTAGCAGGAGCAGGTCTTACCGCATTAGGAGCAGTCGGCACCAAAGCGGCAGTCGATTATTTTCGTAATCGAGGAGAAGAAAAGGTAATTGACGAATCTCAAGGCGATCAAGAGATTTCTGCTCCCGAACAAGAAGTTGCTTATGTTGTGGTTAAAGCTGATTCGGTTCAAGACTTCCTTGATACCAGTTTTGGTGAGGCAGGTCGTTATATTCCCAATCGTCCTCCCAAAATTTTTGAGTATCAAGGAGAAAGTTATATGGTAATTTGGGCCAGGGATAATAAGCAAGAAAAAAACCAAATGCTCGTATTTCAATATACCGACGAAGGACGAGATATGATTGCTAGTGTCGGTTACACTCCCGAAAAAACTGACTACAATTTGCAACTCTCCGCTACTCCCTTTGCAGTAGAAATTAATGAAAAAAAACTAGAATCGGGTAAAGGAGAGACTCAGGGAACTGATAATGTAGATTTTGTCCTATCCTAATTTTTCTCTTCACCTAGCCTTTGTTAAAACTTAACGAAAGGAACAATCCTAGTCAATTTATAGGAAAAAAAATGAGTTTATTTGAGCAAGTTCTTAGTGCCATCAATGAGCCAACCAAACAAGCGAATACAACGCAACTATCACAAATTATCGACATGGTAGAACAGTTATCTCAGATTGGAGATGTGGATAATCAAAAGCGTCAAGTTATTACTTCGATTGTGGGAAAATATGTGAGGTCTGCTTTAAAAGAAAAACAGCAAACTCAAGGAATTGAAGAAGCAGAAACGGTTATCGAAAAGTATAGCGGAATCTCACCCAATGCCGACGCAGTGAAAGCTGTCATGACTCCTCAAAAACAACAACAGATGGCAGAAGAAGCCGCGACTTCCACCGGACTCAACAGAGACGTGATTGAATCGATGCTGCCGACTCTAATTCCTGTCGTCCTACAATTGTTGCAAACAGGCGCAACCAAAGTTAGGAATCCAGGGCAGGCAAATAATTCTGTTCTCCAGAGTTTTCTTGATACAGATGGAGACAAAGATGTCGATATCGCCGACGCTCTATCTTTGGCCAAGCGATTTCTCTCTAATTAAAGAAAGTGGGACAGTCCTGCCGATCCTATCTTAGAAAATTAGCAACATCTGCCTCATTTCTCATAAAATCAAATATATTTAACATAAAACACCCTTTAGCATTAAAGCCCTCAATTTAGTTGACTTTATCGTTGGCCTTTATACATAATTATAAATAATATTTTGTGTCAAAGTCATTATATTTTTAAATAAAGCTTTGGGTTTTACACAACTTAATCATTGATCACTTTTGCCAGATTTTTATTGAATTTGCCTGATATTGGCATTTTGGCTATTTTCATGTTAAGATTTTAAATGATATAGTGGGCTTTTATATTGTCTAATTTTTACGTTAACTCGGTAATAGGCATTATTTCGTTCCCTTCTTCATCATCTGTTGAGATACTCTGACATTTTCAAGATAATTCTCAATAAATTTTAGTTAGTTCATTTTTACTTATATTGATTTTTGTAAATTGTGCCTTGACAAAAAAAGTAAATTGTGATATAGAGATTTTTGTTTTGAAAACGTATTTATAATAATGTTGGATAACATCTTAACTCCTAAACCGACTGATGATGGTTCTTATACCTTTTTTTCAGAAGAATTTAACGAATTATTTCACTCCCATTCTGGGGCCAAACAAGAAGCACAATATAAATTTAGTGAACCCTGTCAATTAAAAGAAAAAGCCTCAAGTAAAAACACCTTAAAAATCCTAGATATTTGCTACGGATTAGGATATAATAGCGCGGCAGCCTTAGAAACAATTTGGTCAATAAATCCCCATTGCCAAGTAGAATTAATAGCATTAGAGAAGGATGAAACTGTTCCTTTACAAGCCATTTCCCATCAATTACTAAACAGTTGGTCATCTCCTGTTGTTGAGTCTTTAAACATTTTAGCCCAAACCCAGGAATTTAACAACAAAACCCTAAAAGCTAAACTTTTATTAGGAGATGCTAGACAAACAATAAAAATCTTAGATGCAATAGATACAATAGATGCAATATTTTTAGACCCCTTTTCTCCCCCCAAATGTCCCCAACTATGGACAGTAGAATTTATGCAATTAATAGCCAAATGTTTGCATAAAGATGGCTATTTAGCAACCTATTCCTGTGCAGCTTCTGTGCGAAATGCGTTACAATTAGCAGGGTTAAAGATTGGGGCAACTAGAAGTGTAGGAAGGCGATCGCCTGGAACTGTTGCTAACTGGACAGGGGAAAATTTACCCATTTTATCTCAACAAGAAATAGAACATTTAAACACTCGTGCAGCTATTCCTTATCGAGATCCTAATTTAGAAGACTCAGCAGAAATGATTCATCAGCGTAGACAGAAAGAACAAGAAAAAAGTAATCTAGAACCCAGTAGTCATTGGAAAAAACGATGGATAAATAAACATTGAAAATGATAGCATAAGGGCATAATATTATTATGCCCCTACCATAATCTAGATTATGTGACATACTCCCAACACTTACCCGTAAGGGAAGTGTTGGCTTCTCTAGGGATTTCTCCTTTCGAGCGTTTTATACTAAATCCAGATCTAAGTTAGAATAAGAAAAGCCATTTGACACTCCACTGCCGTTCATGCGAGTGGATTCTTGAGCTAATCACCGCCTTTTCGAGTCACCCCTACTCAGGTCTTACACGATTATGTCTGAACCGAGCTTACTAGAATATCACTTGCTATCTAGACACCCTTTTTATGGTTCACTCTCCAAGCGTTTCTCTATTTCTAGAGAGGTTTGGGTATGCCCTACCCTACCTGCCTTACGGCAAAAGCTTTTATTTGTATCATTCGGTCTTTTTAAAGACTTACTGCCCTTTTTAAAGAGTTTTCGGTGGCTCTTGTCTATCTATTTTTCCCTCAAAAGTGCTGCACTATTTCAGTGGTCACTGAGCTTGTCGAAGTGCAGAGTTTTCACGATGTGCGACGGCATTTCAACCTGAAGACTCTAATACCATAGCACAAAGTCCCCCTAAAAGGGGGAGGCTTTAAACCCAAATTTTCGGTAATTCTTTAATTTAGAGCATTTTTACCTAACCCTAAAATCAGTGGATATTTTTGGAAGTTCGGAACCCGCTAAAATTCTTGTCGTAGATGATCACCCCTTTAGCCGTGTCATGGCGGTGGATCTCCTCATAAAAGAAGGATACAATGTTTTAGACCATGAGGGCATCTCTGATGTGTTGACAACGGTTTTGGCCACATCTCCTGACCTAATTTTAATGGATATCAAAATGCCTCAGTATAATGGTTTTGAGGTCTGTCAAAGGCTGAAGGAAGATAAGCGTACCCGTTCTATTCCCATTGTTTTAATGAGTGTGGATGATGATAATCAATCCCGTCTCAAAAGTCAAGAAGTGAAGGCAGATGGGTTTATGAGTAAACCCTTAGAACGGATGGTCATTTTACCGGAAGTGGAACTATTAATTCAACGAAAACGGCTTTATGAATGGCTAGAACAAATACAACAAGTCTTATTTTTAATTTCTAAAGCCATTGAAAAACGTTATGCTGTAGACGAAACATCTTGTATTAGATTTGATCAATTAGCACAAGAATTTGGCACATATTTAAACCTTACCCCAGTAGAAATTAGTGACCTCATTTTAGCCTCTCACCTTCATGATATTGGTACTGTTGCTATTCCTGATGCAGTGATGATGAAACAGGGAAAATTAAATGAATATGAACGAGAATTAATTAAACAACACGTTTTAATTGGGGAAGAAATTTGTCGTCCCATGCAAAACCGTCGAGGAATTGCCCAAATTATTCGTCATCATCATGAACGTTGGGACGGTAGCGGTTATCCTGATGGTTTGGTGGGGGAAACTATCCCCAAATTAGCTCAAGTTTTTCAAATTTTAGATATTTATGAAGCCTTAACCAGTCAACGACCTTATAAACAAGCATTTAGTCCCCAAGAAGCCCTAAAAATTATGACTGAAGAAGCCGAAAAAGGATGGCGAAATCGGGAGTTAGTGCAAAATTTTGTTGATTTTATGGAGAAAATACAAGGCAAAGCTTAAGGGCTGGTTTATCAATGGATAATTGACAATTGACAATTGATAATTAATTAATTCGGTTTAATATTAGTTGTGAAGCAACGCCTCTATATATTGAGTGTTTTGGTAGGGTCAATTTATCAATTGACCCTAAATCTTTTGGCCTGTAAGATTATGCCATAGTTTCTTCTGCTTCCCCTTCAACATCAACATCAACATCAACATCAACATCAACTTCCCCTTCTATCCCTTCTTCCCCTTCTTCCGCAGGGGGAACCAAAGCGACAGCAGCGATCGCATCATCTTCATCTAACCGTTGTACCCTGACACCTGTTGCTGTGCGAGACTGCAAGGAAATGGCATTTACCGCCTGACGAATAATGATACCTCGGTTAGACACGATCATTAATTCATCCCCCTCATTGACCACATGAAGGGAGGCTAAGCGATCCTCTGGGGACTTAAACTTAATGGCCCTGACTCCCATGCCGGCCCGTCGTTGTAAACGGAATTTAGACACCGGAACCCGCTTTCCATAACCTCCATTAGTAATAGCAAGTATCCAGGGGCCGGTGGTGGTACCTTCTTCAATTAACTCCTCAGTTTCATTCTCTAAGATGTCCTCATCTTCGTCTTCCTCCGCACTGCCAATACTCGCTATTACCTGACTGGGAAGAATATCCATGCTAATTAATTCATCCCCTTTCTTTAGTTTCATCGACTTAACCCCTCTGGTGGCTCGGCCTAGGGGTCGCAGTTGTTGGTTATCGGCATAGAAATGAATAGCCATTCCCTGACGGCTTCCCAAAATGACACTATCTTCCTCTCGGGCCAGTCGTACCCAACGCAGTTGATCACCCTCAGCTAAGGAAATAGCAATTAACCCATTAGTCCGAATACTACTAAAGGCAGAAAGGGCTGTTTTTTTGATGTAACCGTTGCGCGTTAGCATCACTAAAAAGACATTCTCACTAAACTCACTCACTGCCACAATGGAGGTGATTTTTTCATCTTTGGAAATGGGTAACATTTGTACAATGGGAATGCCTCTGGCGGTACGAGAGGCGGCCTGAATATGATAGGCACTCACATTATAAACAACCCCGCGATCGCTAAAAAAGAGAACATGATCATGGTCACAACAGCTTAAAAAGTGTTCTACCACATCATCTTCTTTAATTTTGGCGGCGGCTTTCCCCCTGGTGGCCCGTTGTTGGGCAGCAAAGGTACTAACAGGCATCCGTTTGATGTATCCTTGTTGTGTGACTAGGATAATAGCCTGTTCGTTAGCAATTAAGTCAGTATCAACAATTTCCCCATCATCTTGAACAATTTGAGTCCGTCGGGGAGTAGCATGAATAGACTTAATTTGGTCCAGTTCTTCCTCGATAATGGCTTCAATCCGTTCTCGTTTGGCTAAAATATCTTGTAAGTCAGCAATTTTAACCTGTAATTCTTCATGTTCAGCGTGAATTTTTTCCGCTTCTAAAGCAGTGAGACGACGCAACTGCATTTGTAGGATGGCATCAGCTTGAACTACGGATAAGCCAAATTGTTCAATTAATTGTTCTTTAGCGGTGGCGGTATCAGCGGCCCCGCGAATTAATCGAATGACGGCATCTAAATTTTCTAGGGCAATGAGTAACCCTTGCAACAGGTGATCTCGTTCTTCTGCTTTGCGTAACTCGTATTGCGTCCGACGGGTAATAGTTTCAACCCGAAATTCTAGGAAAACCGTGAGAAATTCTCTGAGGGTGAGGAGTTGGGGTTCTGAATTGACTAAGGCCAACATATTGGCCCCAAAATTAGATTGAACAGGGGTTTGTTTATAAATATTGTTGAGAACGACTCTGGGATAAGCATCCCGTTTGAGTTCGATCACCACCCGCATTCCATCACGATCGCTTTCATCCCGAATATCGGAAATGCCTTCAATGCGTTTATCATTGACTAATTCGGCAATACGTTCAATTAAGGCTGCTTTATTGGTTTGATAGGGTAATTCGGTGATAATAATGGCATCTTTATCTGGCCGGCCTTTGTGTTCAATGGTTTCAATTCGGGCCACCCCACGCATGGTAATGGAACCCCGTCCCCCATGGTAGGCATCTTCAATTCCTGATCGCCCTAAAATCTGTCCTCCGGTGGGAAAGTCAGGGCCGGGTATAATTTTAATTAAGTCCTTGTTGGTTAAATCTGGATTATGAATTAAGGCGATCGTCCCGTCGATTAATTCCCCTAAGTTATGGGGGGGTATATTGGTAGCCATGCCTACTGCAATGCCAGAGGAACCATTGAGGAGAAGTTGGGGAATTCTGGCGGGAAGAACGACGGGTTCTTGTTGCGCTCCATCAAAGGTATCGGCAAAATCAACGGTTTCTGCTTCAATATCTCTTAAAAGAGCATTGGTTGATAGGGTTTGTAGACGACATTCGGTGTAACGCATGGCTGCCGGAGGATCATTATCCACCGAGCCAAAGTTTCCATGGCCTTGAATGAGGGGATCGCGCATGGAAAAATTCTGGGCCATCCGCACTAAGGCATCATATACGGCCGTGTCCCCGTGAGGATGATATTTCCCTAAGACTTCCCCCACTACACGGGCGCATTTACGAAAGGGGCGATCAGGGGTCAAACCCAGTTCATACATCGCGTAGAGAATGCGGCGATGGACTGGTTTTAACCCATCCCTCGCGTCGGGTAATGCCCGCCCTACAATGACGCTCATGGCGTATTCTAGGTAGGAATGGGACATCTCATGGCTCAAGTCTGTGGGAATGATCCGATCTTGAGAGGTTGTCATAGGGGGGGAACTCCGTTTAAAGAAGGCAAATTAGGGGAATATTGTCTTAAAAGTTGACAAAAAAAGCCCAATTATAATTGAAATCGTTAGATTGACTCTTATCTTCAATATTTTAACATAACTAGACCAGAGAATCTGGTAATTGTAGAGGCAAAGGAGGGGTAATTCAATTTATCTTAAAATATCGTTAATTTTTGTAGCCTATCTATTTAATGATGGTCAGGATCGCGCTTTAATAAAAGCAAGAAGACTCATACTAATACAATTTTATTGCTGTGATAGAGAAATATTCATGAAAAGCCTACGCCTTTTAATTCTGGTATTTTTAAGCTTTCTGCTCTTGCTTTTTCCCATTAATAATGCTCTCGCATTTTGTGGATTTTATGTAGCCAAAGCTGATGCAAAACTTTATAATCAAGCCTCTCAAGTCATTATTGCTAAGGATGGCAATCGCACGGTTTTAACTATGGCTAATGATTATCAGGGGGCGGTGAAAGATTTTGCGATGGTTGTGCCAGTTCCAGTAATCTTAAAAGAGGAACAAGTACATATTGGTGAACCTCAAATTATTCAAAGATTAGATGAATTTAGCGCACCAAGATTAGTGGAATATTTTGATAGTGATCCTTGTAATCGTAATTACTTTGAGGATGGAGCCTTAAGAATGCCATCGGCTCCCTCAGCGTCATCTGAGATGAAAACGGGAAGACGTAATGCCTTGGGAGTGACGGTTGAAGAAGAATTTACTGTCGGGGAATATGATATTGTTATTCTCAGTGCAAAAGAGTCTAATGGTTTAGAAATTTGGTTGCGAAATAATGGGTATAAAATTCCCAATGGAGCCAGTCAACTTTTACGACCTTATATTCAGCAGAATCTAAAATTCTTTGTAGCAAAAGTTAATTTAACCGAATATGAAAATACAGGTTTTAAATCTCTACGTCCCCTAATGATGGCCTATGAATCACCTAAATTCATGTTACCCATTCGTTTAGGAATGCTCAATTCTAGCGGAGAACAGGATTTAATTATTTACTTACTCTCTCCAAAAGGACAAGTTGAATTAACCAATTATCGAACGGAAAAAGTGCCATCTGATGTAGACATTCCTGAATTTATTCAAGGGGAATTTGCCCCATTTTATCAGGCAATGTTTAAAACAGCTTATGATAAAAATGGCAAAAAAATTGCCTTTGTTGAATATGCTTGGAATATGGCCAGTTGCGATCCTTGTTCTGCTCAACCGTTAAACCCTGATGAACTCAGAAAAGCCGGGGTATTTTGGTTAGATTCTAATTTTTCTAATCAAGTATTTATCACTCGTCTTCATGTGCGTTATTCTCGCTCAACTTTTCCCGAAGATTTACAATTTCAGGAAACCGCTAACAATCAATTTTTCCAGGGAAGATATGTAATTCGTCACCCGTTTAGAGAAAAAAAGGATTGTCAGGCAGCACAAACCTATTATCAATCAGTGAAAGAACGACAAGAAACAGAAGCCAAAACCTTAAGCCAGTTAACGGGCTGGAATTTGACAGAAATTCGCAAAAAAATCAATTTTATCGATGTAGAAAATGTTCCTTGGTGGCGAAAACTTTGGGGATTTTTAAACCATAATTAATAAGGTAAGCCCGAAACCATTGTTCCGAAAAATTGTTGAGGGCAAACCGAGGGCCATTGCCCCTATTTGCCAATCTTACCGCTATGATGAAATAAAGAGCCAGGAGAGGAATAGTATGGTGTCTCCTGATATGAGAGATCGCCCCTTGATTGAACGGGGATTAACTGCTGAACAAGTCCGTTTGAACCGTCAACGTTATGGTAGCAATAGTCTAACGCCTCCTCAAAGCAAACCTTGGTGGCATCTTTACCTAGAAAAGTTTGCCGATCCGGTGATTCGTATTTTGATGATTGCGGCAATTATTGCTTTGGGTATTGGTATTTTTCAGGATGAATATGCTGAAGCTTTGGGCATTTTAATGGCGATTTTTTTGGCCACAACCTTAGCTTTTTTCAATGAATATAAAGCAAATCAAGCCTTTGAATTGTTGAATCATGTTTATGATCAAACTCCGATTAAGGTAATTCGTGATGGTAAGTTTGCTCAAATTCCGCGTCAAGATTTAGTAGTTGGGGATATTGTTTTTGTTGAACAAGGGGAGGAAGTTCCGGCGGATGGTGAATTGTTAGAAGCGGTAGCTTTATTGGTGGATCAATCTAAAATTACAGGAGAATCTAACCCAATCAAAAAGTTAGCAAAAACCTCTGGGTATTTTGATATTTCTCATAATGGAACCTATCCGCCTTTTCATCTGCATCGTAGCACCATTGTGGCTCAAGGTCATGGAGTTTTTGAAGTAACTGCTGTGGGCGATCGCAGTGAAATTGGCCAACTCGCACAGGCGGTTATTTCTATTGAAGATGGTCAATTAACGCCCTTAAATCTTCAGTTGGAAAAGCTAAGTCAATTGATTGGTATTGTTGGCTTATTGATTGCGAGTTTAACTTTTTTTAGTTTGTTGTTACGGGGTTTATGGACAGAAGAAATAAATCTTATTTCTTCTCAGATTTATTTGCTATTTTTACTAATTATTAGTGGTATTATTGCCTTAATTCCTGTCTGGTTGCCGATTCTAGAAGATGGGTTAAATGCTCTTAATATCTCTTTTAATTTTTCTCACTTTCTTCCGAATAATTCCCTTACTCAATGGTTGATGAGTTTAGGACTAGGGATTTTATTATTGATGGCAGGTGTTGCTGTTAGTTATTTGGGGGGATGGAACATCCCGTTAGGAACAATTTGGCTCCCCAAACAAGTTGGGATAAGTCTTCTTAATTATTTCATGATTGCTGTGACAATTATTGTGGTTGCTGTCCCTGAAGGGTTGGCTATGAGCGTCACTTTATCTTTAGCTTATAGTATGAAAAAGATGGCAGCAACCAATAATTTAGTCAGACGAATGCACGCTTGTGAAACTATTGGAGCAGCAACGGTTATTTGTTCTGATAAAACAGGCACATTAACTCAAAACAAAATGCAAATTGAATCAGTTAATTTTCCCTGTCTTAATTGTTCTGATCCTCAACAAAAAGAAGTATATCAGAATCTAATTTTTGAGTCTATTTGTGCTAACAGTACCGTAGACTTAGAAAGAAAGGCAGATAATATTGTTAACCCGATTGGAAATGTTACTGAGGGTGCATTATTATTGTGGTTAGAGAATCAAGATATTGATTACCTCACCTATCGCCAGAATTTTAATTTACAGTCAAGAATCCCTTTTTCTGCTGATAATAAATATATGGCAACGGCGGGGAAATCAGCAGTTATTGATGAAAATATTATCTATGTAAAAGGTGCGCCTGAAATAGTTTTATCTAAATGTTCTCATCAATTAACTGAGGCAGGAATAAATAAATTAGATTCTATAAATTCCTGTTTAGAAACTATCCATGAATATCAAAAACGAGGCATGAGAGTTTTAGGCTTTGCTTATCATTCTTTAGAGATTGAACCTACTGAAAAAATAATTGATAATTTAGATTATGATTTAACTTGGTTAGGATTTGTTGCTATTACTGATCCCTTACGTCTTGATGTTAAAGCAGCGATTCAAAGTTGCTTAAGTTCAGGAATTAAAATCAAAATTGTGACAGGAGATAGTCAAAAAACAGCAGAAGAAATTGCCAGACAAATTAATTTATATTCCTTAGAGGAAAGAGAAAATAATCCTCAGCTTCATTTAACAGGTTATGAATTTAATCAACTCAATGATCAAGAAGCAAAAGAAGTAATTAAAACCTTAAAAGTGTTGTCAAGGGCAACCCCATTAGATAAACTAAGATTGGTGAAATTGTTACAAGAAAATGGGGAAGTTGTGGCAGTAACTGGCGATGGAACTAATGATGCTGCGGCGTTAAAACAGGCTCAGGTAGGGTTATCAATGGGTAGTGGAACAGCTATTGCCAAAGAAGCTAGTGATATGATTTTATTGGATGATTCTTTTAGTAGTATTGTCACGGCTGTCATGTGGGGACGCTCTTTATACGAAAATATTCAACGGTTTTTAGTATTTCAATTAACCATTAATATTGTCGCTTTGGGAATTGCTTTTTTGGGGCCATTTATTGGAATTAATTTACCCTTAACAGTGACACAAATGTTATGGATTAATTTAATTATGGATACTTTTGCTGCGTTAGCATTAGCAACGGAACCACCCCATAAAAGTGTTATGAATAAGCCCCCTCGTCATCCCCAAGATTTTATTATTTCTCCTAAAATGTTTAAAATTATTGTGGGTACAGGTTTAATATTTTTGCTCTTTTTAATGGGATTTTTGGCTTATTTACAAGCTGATGGAATTGTTAATGATTATGAATTATCTGTCTTTTTTGCGGTGTTTGTATTTTTGCAATTATGGAATTTATTTAATACCCGTTGCTTTGGTTTAAAGCAGTGGTTTGGGTCAGGAATAGGAAAGAATAAAGCTTTTTTAGGAATTGTTGCTGTGATTTTTCTCGGCCAAATTGCTATTATTCAATGGGGTGGTAAGGTATTTAGAACTGTCCCCCTTTCTTTACAAGATTGGCTCTGGATTATTGTCGGAACATCTGTGGTATTATGGGTAGGAGAATTATGGCGTTTTCAACTTAGGATGAAAGATTTAACGATGATGAAACCCTGAAGGGTTAAGCTATAAAAATAAAGTCCGCCTTCGCGGACTAATGTTAAAGCTCAAGATAATTATTTGCTAGAATCGCCACTATAGGGTTGTACACCAATAGCAGGAGGAGCATTGTCATGATCAGGGCTAAATGCTTCAGCGATCGCCTCTGCTAATTTACCAAAAAAACCTGGTTTTTGCTTTAACTCATCTAAAGCTTCATCCACGTTTTTTGAGGAAAATTCAAACCCTTCTTTTTGAGCTAATGTGGTTAACTCATCAGGATTTTTAACAGTCTGTAACTTATTTTTGAGGTCTTGATTTTGGGCAGCCTCATTCAGAAATTCAATAACTTTCTCTTTAGCCATAATAATGATTGAGGGGGTAACAACATCAACAAATCTTCTGTTAAGTTTTATCCAAAAGATCTGCTTGCTATTCCTATTATAACCTTGGTTTTATCCCTAAATCCTTCGTAAAGCAAAACTTAACTGAAAGATAATCATTAGTTAGGAATCTTCATTATTCCTTCACTGACTAAAACTGATGCCCCTCCGACGCGAATTTTAGTGATTTTCCCTTGTTTTTTCTCAGTAAAGACTTCTAAAATACTAGGCCTACCCATTTCAAACCCCTGTTCAACTCGCCAATTTAGGGTTCCCTCGGTTAAGGTGTCACGAATGCCTAAATAGCCCCCTAAAGCGGTTGCTGCTGACCCCGTTGCCGGATCTTCTACAATACCCATTGAGGGGGCAAACATCCGCGATCTCAAGTGAGATCCGTCTCGTTCAGGATCGCAACAAAAAACATAGATAGATGGGGCCCAAGTCTGGGATAAAATCTTTTGCCAGTAGTCGTGGTTAAATTTAATTTTGCCTAATGCTTTTCGGTTTTTGAGAGGAACAAATAGGAAGGGAAGCCCACAGGAAACAGCTTGGGGTGAATAGTCATCATTTCTTAAGTCTTGGGGGTCTAAACCTAAGATTAAGCTAAGGTCAGAAATATCTGGGGTTGATGACTGAAATTCCGGCAATTGTGCGGCTGTTAATTCTGTATAGACGGGCTTTCCTGCTACGGTTTTAATATTAACAGGAACTAAGCCTACTCCTTCCTCAAAAATAATAGTAAAGTCTGCTGTTTCGGCAGTAATTTCGCCAATGGCGGTTAATATATAGGCAGTTCCTACGGTGGGATGGCCCGCAAAAGGTAATTCAGTTCCAGGGGTGAAAATGCGTAATTTTCTGGTTCCGGTTGGGGTTTCTGGGGGCAATACAAAGACGGTTTCTGAGTAGTTAAATTCAGCCGCAATTTTTTGCATTTGTTGAGAGTTTAATCCGGTTGCTTGAGGGAATACTGCTAATTGGTTGCCGCCGAAAATTTCATGGGTAAAAACGTCAGCAGTGTAAAATTTATATTGATTCATAATTACTTTTTAGCTTCTAAATTAGCAAGACGACTTTGCAATTCTTGATTTTCTTGTTTAAGTTTTTCAATCTCATCTCGTAGGGACTGAATACCTTTATCTGACCCTAATTTTTTCTGGACTTTCTTGATAGCTTCTTCTGCTTTTCTTTTCACTCGTCCGTCAGGGGTTCTTTCTGCTAAACTTTGTAAAATACTGATAGCTTTTGGGGTTTCCATTTGTCCTAATGCGGTGGTTACAGAAACTTGAGTTAAAAAGAAACTTTCTTGAGAAATAGCATCTAATTGTTCGAGAATTTCTTCAACTTTATTGGGGGTTTGTCCAGTAGAAACTGTTCCTAATGCACGAATAGCAGCTAACCGTAAAGCTTGGGGAATTCCTAATTTGGTATACTCAGCAATAATATCAACTGCAACTGGATCGTTTTTTAGGTTACTTAACCCACTAATTGCCCCTGATCTTACCACTTCATTCCAACCAGAACGGGTTTCTAAAACTTTTTTTAATAAGTTAATAACCTCTGTTGTTTTGTCTTTCAATGTTCCCGATAAAATTGACCCTAAACTACTCGCTGTTGCTGCTTCACAATAATAACTTTTGTCTTCTGTTTCTAAGCAAGATTTTAGGGTTTGATAGCAATGGTTGTTTTTTATATTACTTAAGCTTTCAATCACCGCACGACGGACTTTTAAATTATTATCAGATAGGCCCTTTGTTAATGCTTCTCCTGCTTGATCTAACTGGATTTTTCCTAACTGTTTAGCTGCTTCAAATCTTACTCCCCAAAAGTTATCTTGAGTTAAGGCTTCTTCTAGTGCTTTAATAGCTTCTAGGTTGCCTTTTTTTCCTAATGCAATGGCTGCATAAATTCGAGAAACAGGATCAGTATCATATTTTAGTTGTGCCTTTAATTCGGCAATAGGATAATCTAATTCTACGGTTTTTAAGAAGTAATTACCCACATCAAAACTAATAAATTCTGGTTTTCTTTCTAAGGGAATATAAAAAGTTTGTTGCTTCTCATGAAGACGTAAGGTAAAGGTTTTTATTGTGGTATTGCTGTAACCAAAACCAATGGGTAGTTTTAGATCGAAAATGTCTTTATTCTTACCATTATCTGTGTCTTTTACTTGAGTTTGAGTAATGGTTATTTTACCCAAATTATTATCATTATCCCAACTATAAGAAATCTTATAATCAGGATGACCACCTCGAAAAACATATTGATCAAACAAAAATAATAAATTATAGCCTGTCGATTTTTCAATTGCCCTTAATAAGTCAATGGTTTCGACTGTTTTGTGGGCGTTTTCATTAACAAAAGTATGAATGGCTTTATCAAATAATTCTTCTCCTAAAATTCCGCGAATCATGTGATAAACACAAGCACCTTTTTCATACAAATGGCGGTCATATAATTCGATAGCTTCTCGATAAATATTGGTAACAATGGGACGACGATAACGAGATGAATCTTCTTCTAAATAACTTCTTGCTTCTTTTAATAAATAGTAAGAAGCGTCATCTTTTCCGTATTCATTTTCTGTCCATAATACCTCAGAATAAGAAGCCATTCCTTCTTTGATCCAAGCGTGTGACCAATGTTTAATAACGACTAAATCACCAAACCATTGATGAGCTAATTCATGGGCGACTAAACTCTCTGTCCCAGCATTATCAAGGGCAGCTTTTTCATCTAATAAACAACGATCTGTTAATAAGGTAGTTGAGGTGTTTTCCATTCCTCCAAAAATGAAGTCATCTACACAGACTTGGGCATATTTAGGATAGGGATAAGGATAACCAAATTTATTAGAAAAATACTCAATCATTTGGGGAGTTTTGCCCATGCTTATTTTACCTTGTTCTTCCCTTCCTTTTTCTACATAATAGGTAACAGGAATACCCTTCCATTCGTCTTTAATTTCGCTAAATTCTCCCACTGCTAAAGTCATTAAGTAAGTAGGATGTATTTGTTCCTGTGACCAATGATAAATAGTCTCATTTTTAACAGTTTCTTGGTTAATTAATTTTCCATTAGAAATGGCTATAAAGTTGTTAGGAACCCTGACTTTAATTTCGGAGGTTGCAAGCTGTCCAGGATAGTCAAAACAAGGAAACCAAAAGCGGGAATCTTCATCTTCTCCTTGTGTCCAAACCTGGGTTGGTTTATTAGGATAATGTTCATCTGGCCCCACAAAATAAAGACCCCTTTGCGGTTGTTCAACTTGATAATTAATGGCAATATTAATGGGTTTTTCTGTGGTAGGTTGTAAGAGGTTAATTGTTAACTGTTCTCGGTTATAATCAAAGGGTTGACTAATTTGATTTATTAAAACAGATTGAATGTTTAAATCAACAGCATCAAGAATTAATTGATTAATTCCAGGACGCACGGGGGTTAAGGTAATGGTACAAGTTCCTTCAAATTTTTTCTGAGGAATATCTAAGGATAAGTCAAGAAAGATATGATTAACCTGTCCACAACGATCAGGGTTATAATGGGGTTTTGCACCAGGCAATTCAAATTTGCGGTTATTATCTTCGCTATCAAAGTTTTTAATACTCATAACCCTGACTCTTTCCTTGTATTTTAGCGTAATTTATTTTGCGTCTGTTATATTATAACCTGAGAATGTTTGAAACAGATCATAAAAAATCATGAGTGAACATCTAGCATATTTTATGTCAAACGGCAATAAAGTTAAAGGAACTTTAACTTTACCAGACGGCATCAATAAACCTCCTGTTTGTTTATTTATTGGGGGATCATTCCCTCAAACCCGTGATGGTAATTTAGATAACTCAAAAACCGATTTTTTTCCTGTTCCCTTACCCCAAAGAAACTTATTTAAAGATGAAGCAAAAATCTTTCAAGCTCTCGGAATTGCGACCTTTAGATATGATAAACGAGGCTGTGGAGAAAGTGAAGGAGATTGTAAAGATGTTAGCTTATTGGACTTGTTAGATGATGCTAGAGAAGCCTTAAACTGGTTAAAACAATTACCAGAGATTGATCATAATAAAATTGGTGTTTTAGGGCAGAGTGAAGGGGCGTTTATTGCTTTAATGTTAGCCTCTGAAAGCTCTGATATCTCTTTTTATATTTGGCAAGGCGGTATTTATCATGACTTAGAATATATTTTAACTTGGCAACGAGATAATTTTTGGAAATTAGAGCAAGAAACAATCAATAATTTAAAAGAAATTTTCCCTTTAATTTATTGGGTTTATGTTGACTTGGATCAATTATTTCAACAAGCAAAACAAGGAAACAATTATTATAAATTAGGGGATGAAACTTGGTCACAAGACTTTTATCTTCCTCTCTGGAAAGAACATCTAGAATATCCTCCCCATAGCTTTATTCATCAAATAAAATGTCCTGTTTTATTGTTACATGGAGAATTAGATCATAATACTCCACCTACTGAAGCTTTATTAACACAAAAAGCCTTAATAGAAGCGGGAAATATTCAGGTTACAACTCATATTTTTCCAGGGTTAGATCATAGTTTTAGAAGATTAGGGACACCAGATGAAGATTTTATTACCGCTATGAAACGGCCCCTTGATCCTGTCCTTTCCCAAGCTATAATAAAATGGTTAACAGATAATGACTTAACCCAATGAATGAACAACAGTTAAATGATATTAGACAAAAAATTGTTGACTTATCTCTGGAATATCAAAAACAAGATGATTTTACAGGATGGTTTGATGTAATTTATCAAGAATCATCTGGTAATACGGATCAAATTCCTTGGGCAAAAATGAGTCATCATCCTGCCTTGGAAAACTGGTTAGAAACATCTGATATTTCTCAAAAAAAAGCCTTAGTTATTGGCTGTGGATTAGGAGATGATGCAGAAATATTAGCGAATAAAGGTGCAAGTGTTACCGCTTTTGATATTGCTCCCACTGCTATTGAATGGTGTAAAAAACGTTTTCCTAATTCTTCCGTTAATTACTTAGTTGCTGATTTATTAGCTTTAGATGCTAGTTGGCAAAACAGCTTTGATCTGATCTTTGAATCAAAAACGATTCAAGCCTTACCCTTAAGCATTAGAAAGCAAGTCATAGCAGCGATCGCATCTTTAATTAAACCAGGAGGAACCCTATTAATTATGACAAGAATTAGAGCAACAGAAGACACCCCAGAGGGGCCACCTTGGCCAGTTTCAGCATTAGAATTATCCCAATTTCATCAATTAGGCTATAAAGAAATTTCTCGAACCCCTTACCATGATGTTAATAATCCATCCGTTGAACAAGTTTTGATTGAGTATCAACGAATTAATTAATAGTATGAATAATCGCCCTTATACCGTTGTTTTGCTCGTTCCGACAGGCATTGGGGCTGCTATTGGAGGTTATGCAGGAGATGCCTTACCCGTTGCGCGGGCTATCTCACAAATCTGCGATCGCCTGATCACTCATCCCAATGTTCTCAACGGGGCCCAACTTTACTGGCCCCTACCTAACACTTATTATGTCGAAGGCTATGGACTCGATCGCTTTGCCCAAGGAAAATGGGGACTGCAAAGCGTACATCAAAACCGCGTTGGCCTCATTTTAGACCAAGCGATCGAACCCGACTTAAAAACCCGCCATCTCCAAGCTGCGGAAGCCACCAGAGCGACCCTAGGACTCGATTTAACCGATTATATTGTAACTGATGCCCCTTTAAACGTCGAACTCCGTACAGCCCATTCTGGGGCAAGTTGGGGAACCATTGGCAACCCCGACAGCTTATTGAGGGCCGCAGAAACCCTGATCACCAAAGCAGAGGCAACGGCGATCGCAGTTGTGGCCAGGTTTCCCGATGAAGTTGAGAGTCTCGTCTTAGAAAATTATCGTCATGGCCAAGGAGTTGACCCCTTAGCGGGTGCAGAGGCTGTTATTTCTCACCTCATAGTGCGTCAATTTCGCCTTCCTGCCGCCCATGCCCCCGCCTTACGACCGCTACCACTTGATCCCACCATTTCACCCCGTGCAGCGGCTGAAGAATTGGGCTATACATTTTTACCCTGTGTCTTGGTGGGGTTAAGTCGCGCCCCTCAGTTTTGTACCGAACGTTCAGTCGGGGAAATTTGGACAGAGGCTGTGGATGCGGTGGTGATTCCTGAGACAGCTTGTGGGGGAAGTGCTATGCTGAGTTTTAGTCAACATAATGCCCGCATCATCGCCGTTACGGACAATCAGACTCAACTTCATGTTACCCCTGAATCTCTAGGAATTGAGGCAATTAAGGTACACTCGTATTTGGAGGCGTTAGGTGTTTTAGTAGCTCATCGGGCTGGCATTAGTGTCGATGCTTTGCGTCCTCAAATATCCTCTTTAGCGTGTTTGTCTCAAACCTGTGAGTAATCAGAATTCATCCGATATCGAACCCTTAACCCGTACTCAAATTTTAGTGGTGATGGGAGTAACTGCCATCATTTTATTAATCATTGCCAAAGTCTGGCAAAGGTTGGGATCAGTTGCTTTATTAGAAGTAGAATTAACGAGCCAAGCTTTCTTATTTGGCATGGGCTTATCTGGGGGAATTATTGTGGCCAGTAGTTTAATTTATCGACTCTGGCCAGCTTATCGTCAAAGTGCTGATTCCTATTTAGAATTAGTGATTAAACCCTTAGTTTGGCCTGATTTAATTTGGTTGGGTTTATTGCCTGGTTTAAGTGAAGAATTGTTATTCCGTGGGGTGATGTTACCCGCTTTGGGTTTTGATTTATTAGCAGTTATTGTCTCAAGTATGGTGTTTGGGGTACTTCATTTAAGTGGAGTTCAACAATGGCCTTATGTTGTCTGGGCGACTGTTGTTGGTTTTGCTTTAGGTTATAGTGCCTTAGTTACAGGTAATTTAGCGATTCCCATTGTAGCCCATATTATTACTAATTGGGTATCAAGTAGTTTGTGGAAACTGGGAAAAAGCCAGGGTGATGTTGTTTCTTAATTGGTGAAGATTTATCCTATGGAAGTACAATTTAGAGAGTTTAATCCTTTTGATTTATGGATTTGGTTGGAGTTTGAAACGACTCCTTCTTCTATGGAACAACAATATATAGAGGAGGTGTTTAATTCCTGGTTTTATTTGGGCAAATTAGGGGCTTTTAACGCAGAAAATCTGCAAGTACAAGATATGGGGGTTGATATTAGTTATATGGAATATAACATAGAGATGTCTGATCATATTATGATGGCCCCCATGCACAATATGGCAGAATTTCAGTATGAAGGAACTTGGGGAAGGTGTTGGTTTGATTTGGGAACCAGTGATTTAATTTCTCTGGATATTTTAATTAATTCTCTCAATCAATTAAGCAAGGAATATGTCAACATTAATAAGTTAATTATTGGGGGAGAAAATGAAGATTGGAGGGTTGATCGTAGACAAGATGCGATGTTTTCTGATAATTAATTTTAGTTAAAAGATCATAATGAAATAGATCAATTATGTTATAGATAAATTGTTTCCAATGGATAATCATCAACTTCAATTATTTGAACAAACACAAGCAACTAATCAACGAAAGCAGGGAGGAAAATCAACATCTCAAGTTGTTGTTTCTGCTTATGTTGGCACAAGTGCTGAAATTTTTCCAGAAATTCTATCCCTTCACCTTCCTCTTGGTTCAATTGTCGCCGATGTTACTTATGGAAAAGGAGTATTTTGGCGCAATATTCCTCATGAACTTTATCAAATAAAAGCGACTGATATTGCAACTGGTGTTGATTGTCGTCAGTTGCCTTATGATAATGATTCAATTGATTGTGTTGTTTTAGATCCTCCTTATATGGAGGGATTTTATCGTCAAAAAGGAGAAAAAGCAGGTTGTGGTAGTCATCATACTTTTAGAGAAGCTTATTCTCATGGAAATGAACAAAATTGTGATACTCAGCATCAAGGAACCCCAAAATGGCACGGTGCTGTAACGGATATGTATTTTCGTGCTGGAATAGAAGCTTATCGTGTCTTGAAAAAACAGGGAATTTTAATTATTAAATGCCAAGATGAAGTTAGTGCTGGAAAACAGTGGTTAACTCATGTTGAGATTATTAATCAATATGAATCCTATGGATTTTATACTAAAGATTTATTTATTTTAGTCCGTAATAATAAACCGAATATTAGTCGTTTAAAAAAGCAAAAACACGCTAGAAAAAATCATTCTTATTTTATTGTCTTTGTAAAAAAGCATTAAATTATTCCTGATTAATGTGACTTTCCAATAAAGGTATTATGTCAAGATAAAATGGAGGTTTAGGAGGAAACGTTACAGGTATTAAAGAAGCTATAAGATGACTTCTTTGTAAACTTGGATTAGTTTCAATTAATTGATTTAAGTCTTCACGACTAATATCCCAAAGGTCAAGAATTCCCATCTTTTAACTGCCTAATAAATTCATAGGGATCAATCATAAGAGCATCAGCAATGTCTAAAAATTCAATTAAGTCTAGTCGTCTTTCTCCCCGTTCATACTTAGAAATGTAAGATTGTGGTTTACCTAATTTTTTGGCTAATTCTACTTGAGTGATGTTCTTTTCAAGACGAGCTTGAATCAGCAATTCTCGAAAACGTCTATATCTCGGACTAAAAATCAAAGTCATTTAAGGTGACTTAAAGCTCTATGATGACTATGTTTTAATTTAATAACCTTTTTGGGAATATACCAAAATAGGATATTGGTTGACAGCAGAAGGAATTAGAACTAACTGAAGTTTTTTTAAAGCAAAAATGACATGGAAAACCCAACCCAAAAAAGTAGGGAAAACCGCCTTAACCTTTACATTAACCCAGATTACAATAGCAATATAATGAACTATAGATATTTCTAACAATGCAACCCACTAACCCCAATCAATTTACCGAAAAAGCTTGGGAAGCGATAGTCCGAACCCCCGATATTGCCAAGCAAAATAGTCATCAACAAATTGAAACCGAACACTTAATGAAATCTCTCTTAGAACAAGAGGGACTTGCTATCAGTATTTTTAATAAAGCTAACATTAGTGTTCAAAAATTACGGGATAGAACAGATGATTTTATTCGTCGTCAACCCAAAGTATCTAACCCTGGTGAATCTGTTTATTTAGGACGCAGTTTAGACAGTCTTCTTGACAAAAGTGAACAGTTTCGGAAAGAATTTGAAGATGACTATATTTCCATTGAACATCTTTTGTTAGCCTATGCAAAAGATGACCATTTTGGTAAAAATTTATTCAAGGAATTTGGTCTAACAGAAGCTAACTTAAAAGACATAATTAAAGAAATCCGAGGCAATCAAAAAGTGACCGATCAAAACCCCGAAGGAAAATATGAATCCTTAGAAAAATATGGGCGAGATTTGACCCAATTAGCCAGAGAAGGTAAACTAGATCCAGTCATTGGTAGGGATGATGAAATTCGTCGAACCATTCAAATTTTATCCCGTAGAACCAAAAATAATCCTGTTTTAATTGGGGAACCTGGAGTCGGTAAAACTGCCATTGTCGAAGGTTTAGCCCAACGAATTATTAACAGAGATGTCCCCGAATCTTTGCGGGATAGAAAGTTAATTGCTTTGGATATGGGAGCATTAATTGCCGGGGCAAAATATCGCGGAGAATTTGAAGAAAGACTGAAAGCAGTTCTCAAAGAAGTAACAGATTCCCAAGGCAATATTGTCATGTTTATTGATGAAATTCATACCGTTGTGGGAGCAGGAGCAACCCAAGGGGCCATGGATGCAGGGAACCTCTTAAAACCCATGTTAGCACGGGGAGAATTGCGCTGTATTGGAGCAACAACTCTAGATGAATATCGCAAGTATATTGAGAAAGATGCAGCCTTAGAACGGCGTTTTCAATCAGTATTAGTAGATGAACCCAATGTAGTTGATACAATTTCCATTTTACGGGGACTAAAAGAACGTTATGAAGTCCATCATGGGGTAAAAATTGCCGATACAGCAGTAGTCGCTGCGGCCATGTTATCTAACCGTTATATTAGTGATCGTTTCCTACCGGATAAAGCCATTGATTTAGTGGATGAAGCTGCTGCTAAATTGAAAATGGAAATAACCTCTAAACCAGAAGAATTAGACGAAGTTGATCGCAAGGTTCTTCAGTTAGAAATGGAACGACTTTCTTTACAAAAAGAAGAAGATAGGGCTTCCCGTGAACGGTTAGAAAAGTTAGAGAAAGAACTCGCTGATCTCAAAGAAGAACAATCTCAACTAAATGCTCAATGGCAATCGGAAAAAGAAGTCATTGATCAGATTCGCAAAGTCAAGGAAACCATTGACCAAGTTAACTTGGAAATTCAACAAGCTGAGCGAGATTACGATCTCAATAAAGCGGCTGAATTACGCTATGGTAAACTAACAGATTTACAGCGACAAGTTAAAGAACTAGAAAGCAAAATTGCCGAACGCCAAACCACAGGTAAAACCTTATTACGGGAGGAAGTATTAGAGTCAGATATTGCTGAAATCATCTCTAAATGGACAGGAATTCCCCTCAGTAAATTAATCGAATCTGAGAAAGAAAAACTATTAAATTTAGAGGAAGAACTTCACCAGAAAGTTATTGGGCAAGAAGAAGCTGTAACTGCTGTATCAGAAGCAATTCAGCGTTCTCGTGCAGGACTTTCTGATCCCAATCGTCCCACAGCAAGCTTCATTTTTTTAGGGCCAACAGGGGTCGGTAAAACAGAATTAGCAAAGGCACTTGCACAAAATCTTTTTGATACAGAAGAAGCTTTAGTTCGTATTGATATGTCCGAGTATATGGAGAAGCATAGCGTATCTCGTTTAATGGGTGCGCCTCCCGGATATGTAGGCTATGATGAAGGGGGACAATTAACCGAAGCAATTCGTCGTCGTCCCTACTCCGTTATCCTCTTTGATGAGATAGAAAAAGCCCATGCTGATGTCTTCAATGTGATGTTACAAATCCTTGATGATGGACGTTTAACTGATTCTCAAGGTCGCACTGTAGACTTTAAGAATACTATCATTATCATGACCAGTAATATCGGTTCTCAATATATTTTAGATGTCGCAGGAGACGATTCTCGTTATGATGAAATGCGTTCCCGTGTAATGGATGCAATGCGTAATAATTTCCGCCCAGAATTTCTCAACCGTATTGATGAAATGATCATCTTTCATGGGTTACAGAAGTCTCAATTACGGGAAATTGTTAAGCTACAAGTTCAACTGCTGAGAAGTCGTTTAGAAGAGCAAAAAATGTTTCTCAAATTAGCAGAAGCTGCCTTAGATTTTGTAGCAGATATCGGTTATGATCCGGTGTATGGTGCAAGACCTTTAAAACGTGCAGTACAAAAGTATTTAGAGACTTCCATTGCTAAGTCAATTCTTAAGGGAGAATTTAAAGCAGGAGACACGATCTTTGTAGATGTAGAAGATGAAAGATTGAGCTTTAAACGTTTACCTTCTGAGATGTTAACGGTTTAATCAAAAAATCCCATAATAAGGGCATAATATTATTATGCCCTTACAATTTTTTCACTGAACTGCTATTACAAATGAAAGGGAAAATGTGTTTAACTACATAGAAAAAAATCTAAAAAAAAACTATGATCTCAACCAGTATTAAATTGACATTTGAAGAATATCTTAGACAATATCCTCAAGGAGAAGGAAAATTTGAATTAATTCATGGAGAATTTGTTAAAGTGGAAGCAATCAGGGCGCATAAAAATGTTGCTAGATTCTTAGTAAAAGCTTTTGATCGAGAAAGTGAACGTCTAAAATTAGACTATATTGTTGATAAAGATATTATCATCAGAACTTTAACAAAAGAAGAACAAGAAAGGGGACGTATTCCTGATGTTAGTGTGGTAAAAGGTTCCATCTGGAATGCCAATGTTACTACTTATGGAGCAATTATTGAACCTCTTGAATTAGCTGTAGAAGTTACTTCGACTAATTGGGATGATGATTATATTGATAAATTAGATGAATATGAAAGATTAGGAATTCAAGAATATTGGATTGTGGATTATTTAGCGATTGCTTCCCGTAATTATTTAGGTAATCCCAAAGTACCCACAGTTTTTGTTTATAATCTTATTGATGGTAAATATGAAGTCAAATCTTTTCGGGAACAAGATATTATCACTTCTGCTATCTTTCCAGAATTAAAATTAACTGTAGCACATATTCTTGATGCTTCGGGAATTGGAAAAATAGGTTATTAAAACTATTAGAAATGAGGGGTAAGTTTAGTCAAAAAACTGCCCCTACAGTGTGTTTAGAATTTATTTGTTACGACGACGACGCAACCAACCTAATAAGGGTAAAACCCCTAAACCAAAGGTCATACTTGGTTCGGGAACAGATGCGGCCTCAAGCTCATCAACGGTTTGACGACAAGTTCCAGGATCATCACAGAACAAACCATCAACCCCAATACCGACTAACTGTTTTACCTCATCAGCTAATGTTTGAGGAGTTCCGTCAGCATTTAAGGTCAAAAAGACTTCTTCTGGCCGTAAAGTATAAGGATGCACCACTAAACCAGCAGCATGAGCATCATCAACAAAGGGTGTAACTTCTCCCGTTAATTGGCTGGTAATTTGGGCATTTCCGTCCCCATTTCCATCGACAGGAGGAATAGAAATACGAGGTAAAAGACTGTTTTTCCAAGGGCCAACTCCTTCCGCATAAGTATCACCCATACACTGCAAAGTCGCAGCATTATCTAAGTTGCCATAACCCGTATTAACATCAAGTCCACCCCCTTCAGCAGTGGTAAAAACACAGCCATAAATTGCGGACAGATCTGCCCCATTTTGAGCATTGAAAAAGATATCATAGGGACGATCAAAACTACTAGCAGTAGGTAAATTAGTGGAACCATAAAGCTGTACTAAAGGAATATCAACTCCCGCATTAGGCATAATAGTATTTTGCAGTTCAATCAAGTTCGCAAACTCAAAGGACTGAATAAATACCCGATTAGGATCAGTAAAATTATTAGCAACTAAAGTATTAATTAATAGTTGTCCTAAAGAGATATTAATAGAATCTCCATCTTCTGCACCCCCGAAAAATGTTCCTTCTTCTGCAAAGAAAGTAGGATGCTTAGTTTCGGGATAAATACCAATATCTCGGCCTGTTTCTGCGCTTTTTTGATTGACTAAATCAATGATTTCTTCGAGGGTGGGAATTTCAAACATTCCATCATAAATAGTGTTACCAGGACGAGTCCCAGGAATTCTTTCTACTGCTCGTAACGTCTTTAATTCTGCTAGGGTAAAGTCCTCGGAAAAGTATCCGGTAACCATGTCTCCATCAATCATTTTTGTTGTTAAACGATCAGGAAACTTACTAGCTACATCTGTTGTTCCTGATAAGTCATTTTCATGACGTGCAATTAAGACACCATCTCTAGTGGAAACTAAGTCAGGTTCAACAAAATCTGCCCCTAAATCAATGGCTAATTCGTAAGCAGCTAAAGTGTGTTCGGGACGAAATGCACTAGCACCACGATGGCCGATAACAAGAGTGTTTGCCATAACTTTTGCAGTAGGCATGATGGACAATGTTGCTGTAACTAATAATAATACTTTTACCAAGCGAATCATCATCTCTCCTCACAATTTTTCATTAACATGATGATTCTATAGGCAAAGTTTTAAGCCTGAGTTAAGGGTAAGTAAGCATCTTATTAACAATTTATAAATAGTCACTAAGTAGAGAGAAAGTTTTACTTCTGACTTCTTTAATGCTGTCGCTGTTGGATTCTTGCAAACAATCCTAAACCCAACAAAATAGCTAAGGGTGTCGCAGTCGAGGGTTCAGGTGTAGAAGCTGCACTTATTACCTCAAATTCCTCTGCCAAGGGGATATCTCCTATCTCAAATAGATTACCTATCAAGAAATTTCTTGCCCCTAAACCATGCAAAATTGCGATCGCTGCGGCAATATCGTCTACAGGTTGTTGAGCATTGGTAGTGAAATCATTAAACGGTGCGAAAGGATTATCAGGAGTCATGGGTGCAAACGCCCCTAAAAAGTTGTTAGCTCCTGCCCAAATAACATAGAGTGCGTCAGGGTTGGCCTGCTCCCCTGGGCCAAATAAACCAGCAAAGGTATTAATTTGGTCTGTAACCCCTGGTAAATCCACAGGAAAGGGAGGATTCATCGTATTGCCCGCATTATCTTGTCCTGTCGTTGAGCCAGAAAGAGCAAAATTAATGCCACCAGTGGGATCTGTGGGTAAGTTTTGGTAGTAAGCTACCGGATTTGACACCCCTAGATCGCTGATGAGGTTTTCCCACCATAATAGATTATTAGTAAAGGCCCCAGAACTATAAAGGGGACTTCCTGCCAGGGGGCCAAAAGGGGCGATGGTTGGCGGGATCATGCCACCGGAAAAACTAAATAAATTGTTGCGATCGCTGAGACTGTCACCAAAGATAAAAATTTCATTCACCGAATCAACTACGCCCATATCAAGAGCTTCTAGAGCAACATCTGCAATGCGTCCCGCGGCTGCTGAAGTTGGGTGAGTGTTATCAATATAAACAAATTCATCAGGATTGTCACAAATACTGGTTGGCGCAATGAAAGGAGAGAGAGGAGGCCCTTGAATACAACCGGAAGTAAAATTAGTAAACTCGTTGGGAAACACATCCTTATAAAGTGTGTTGACATCAAATAGGGCAATATTGACACCAGCTAATTCTGAGTTGAGGTCGGAGATTTCCTGCTCTAATAGTAGATTAAATTGTGTCGTAATCTCATTGAGTTGGCCTGTAACATCTTGAGCTAGTATTTTCGTTGTCGGTAAGAGGCTACATAAACCAACCAAAACACTGACAATCGTGCGAGAGTGCTGCTGATTCATAATTTGGTTAAATTAACTGTCCAATTTTGCCTCTACCCTAACCCACCATTAAAAAATTTTCAACCCGTTTTAGGATTCATTTCAAAAGGAACGTACAATAATGGCAATGTCTATAAAATCTCTTATATAACCTTGTTTTTCTTTATTCTAGGTTTATTGGTTGGCATCGCTATTCTTTTGTGGAACCGTTATGCCCTAAAATCTCAACTAAAAAACGTTTTAACCGCATCGCCAGATACAGAAGATTTGTTAGGATCATTACCAACTATTTCTTTGATCAAGCGAGAAATTCTTTATCTCAAACAAGAATGCGATCGCCAACAACAAGAACTACAATTAAGACAAGAATCTTTAGATCATGCACCGATCGCCTATTTACGGGTTGACGAAGAAAATCAACTGCTTTGGTGTAACCAAAAAGCTCAAGAATTGTTACAAATTGATCGCTGGAAACCTGGACAAATTCGCCTTTTTCTGGAATTAGTCCGTTCCTACGAACTCGATCAACTGATTGAACAAACCCGTCAAACCCAAACCCCTCAAATCAATGAATGGGTGTTTTATCCTATCACTTATGCCCCTCAAAACATCACCATAGAAAATTATCAAACCAAACGCCCGATCGCTGCTTCTATCGCACTCAAAGGCTTTAGTTATCCCCTCTCTCAAGGACAAATTGAGGTATTTATTGAAAATCAACAGCCTTTGATAGAATTATCCCGTTCCCGTGATCGCGCTTTTTCCGATCTTACCCATGAATTACGCACCCCTCTAACCTCTATTTCTTTAGTTTCTGAACGGTTACAAACCCGTTTACAAGAGCCAGAGCGTCGTTGGGTTGAGCAAATGTTAAAAGAAACCCGTCGTCTTATTAGTTTAGTTAAAGATTGGTTGGATTTAAGTCAACTAGAAGAAAACCCCTATCAAACCTTGTCCCGTCAACCTTTGCAATTACGAGAAGTCATTTTATCTACCTGGCAAATCTTAGACCCCTTAGCACAACAAAAACAGATAAACTTAAACTATCAAGGACTAAATGAACTGGAATTTTTAGGCGATCACTCTCGCTTAATGCAGGTTTTTATCAATCTTTTAGATAATAGTATTAAACATAGTCCCCCTAACACAGAAATTACGATTTATGGCACAATAAATCCTGAAAATAATGCCATAGAAATTAATATTTTAGACGAAGGAGAAGGATTTTTAGAGACAGATTTACCCCATATTTTTGATCGCTTATATCGCGGTGATCCTTCTCGTACTCGTCAAGGTTCTCCAGAACAATCATTACACAAGGGAAGTGGTTTAGGACTGGCGATCGCTCAAGAAATTATTCACGCTCATGGAGGAACAATTATTGCTCAAAATCACCCAGATACAGGAGGAGCTTGGACACAAATAATTTTACCAGTAGAAATTTGAGACAAGCTACAATAAAAATGGATACTAAATCTCAGCTTAGGCTGTTATGTTAGGGATAGGTTAAGGATAAATAAAATGAACTTATCTACTCAGAATAATTATCCCGAACGTACCTACTTTGAACGATGTCTTAAACGACTCGAACAGGAAGTTTTACGAATGGGAACCTTAGTAGAGGAATCTTTTCGTCTCAGTCATAAGTCCCTATTTGAAAGAGAAATTGAGGCAGCCGAGAAAATTTCTGCTCTTGACAAACAAATCGACCGTTATTATCGCAAAATTGAACTAGATTGTGCCACATTGATGACGCTGCAATCTCCCGTTGCTCAAGATTTGCGTTTGTTGAGTGCCTTTATGCAGTTGGTAAGAGATTTAGAGCGAATTGGAGACTATGCGAAAGATCTAGGAGAAATTGCTGTAAAATTGTTTACTTATGAGCCTCATCCTTGTATGTCAGAGATAGCGGCAATGTCAGCCCATGCTCAAATGATGTTAGCAACAAGCTTAGTGGCCTTAGCAGATTTAGACGCAGGTGCCGGGCCAAGAGTTAAGGGATTAGATGACACTGTAGATGATGCCTACGAAGAACTCTATCAACTTTTAGCCTATCAGCGAGACATTAAAGGGGTAATTGAACCCTTTTTATTATTAGCCCTAGTGATTCGTCATTTAGAAAGAATGGCCGACCATTCTACTAATATTGCTCAGCGTGTTTCTTATATTGTTACTGGTCATCGGGGTTAATCACAATTAAAATCGAATTGATATATGTGTGAGGATTGTATTTATGTGGAAATTAGTTTCCCAATTGATTAAAATAACCCCGATAGCAACAGGATTATTTTTGTTTGTTGCCCAAAATACCCTGGCCCAAAGTTTGCCATCTCCTGAGTCTGAGGTTATTTCTCCTCAAGAAGCCTTAGGAATTCTGCAAAATCGTCCTGAACTAAAAACCCCCTTAAATCAAGATAATAGTAAACAGTTTACTGATGGGACTTCTGCTGCCCCTATGTCTCAAGTAACCAGTATTTCTGAGTTACAAGATGTTTCCCCCACCGACTGGGCCTATGAAGCTTTACGCAGTTTAGTAGAACGTTATGGTTGTATTGTCGGTTATCCTGACCGCACTTTCAGGGGCAACAGGGCCACCTCTCGTTGGGAATTTGCGGCGGGGTTAAATGCCTGTTTAAATACCATTGAACGGTTATTGCAGGAAAATGTAGCCGTTTTACGGGAAGATATTGAAAAGCTGAAACGGTTGGCCCAAGAATTTGAAGCCGAATTAGCGGCCCTGGGTGCAAGAGTTAGTAATTTAGAAGAACGGGTTTCTTTTCTGGAAGATCATCAATTTTCCAGCACTACCAAGTTAAATGGAGAAGTGCTATTTACCGCCTCTGCTGCTTGGGGAGAAAGGGCCTTAGACGCACGGGAACAAGATTTGTTTAATCAAGGAAGGCTTCGTGGTGAACGCCGTCGGATTGATGATAATGCGACTCTCGGCTTTCGGACTCGGCTAAATTTAGATACCAGTTTTACCGGAAAAGATCGCCTGAGAACAAGGATAGAAGCGGGAAATCTCGTAAACTATGCCAACTTTACCGGAACCGATATGGCCCGCTTGGGACACGATATCTTTAATGATGCCAATGCTCGCATTGGGGATCTCTACTATCGTTTCTCTGTAGGTAACTTAACCACTTGGGTAGGAGCTAACTCCCTTGATATTGATGACATTTTTGATGTAGGAAACCCTTTCTTAGCTAGTTCGGGAACAGGAGGCTTATCTAGGTTTATTCGTTATAATCCTCTGGTTTTTCGTGGCCCTGAAGGCATAGGAGGCGGTTTTGCCTATAAACTCTTTGATGATCTAGTGGTAATTAGAGGACTTTACCTGACAGAAAATGGGAATAGTCCAGATTTAGGAGAAGGGATGTTTAATGGTAACTATAGCGCGGGGGGTCAGCTAGGAATTTATCCCGCGGATAATCTAGATTTCACCTTTACTTATCTGCTTTCCTATTTCACGGAAGATGATGTTAATACCTCCTCTAGTAATGGAAGTTCAGTAGAAAGTAACTTCCGTACCAGTCAAACCGGCCGAGGGGTTTCGAGAGATCCCTTCTTAGGTGCAGCAACGCTGCGGGATAGCTATGGCATTCAAGGAGACTGGCGCATTAATGAGATGTTTCACCTGACTGCTTGGGGCGGTTATGCGTTGGCCCGGGCCCAAGGCGAAGATCTCAACGGTGAAAATCGTCGTGGGTTCGGTGCGGATTTGTGGACATGGAGTGCCGCCCTGTCTGTGGTAGATTTTGGCAAAGAAGGGGCTGTTTTGTCTGTGGCCGGGGGTCAATATGTTACGGCCCGTCGCATTGATGCCATTCCGGGAGATTTGGCCGTGCCTGATAAGGATACGCCCTACATCATCGAAACTCAGTACAAGTATCCCTTAAACGATAATATCTTGTTAACCCCTGGTTTCTATGTGGTTTTGCGCCCTGATGGCAATGAATTAAACAATAGTATCTGGGTGGGTGCGATTCGGACTACCTTTACGTTTTAAGGCAAAGGCTTGAGATTGAAGGTTAAAGATTAGTTAAGAGTAAAAATCTTTAATCTTAAGATTTTTCTGCTTGATGTCAACTGGAATACATGATGATTCCAGGGAAAGGGGAAAATTTTCCTTAAGAAAAAAAAACTTGCTATTTTTTAACCTTTTATTAAAAATAGACATTTAGGATAGAATTTATTAGTCTGTCCAGATTCCATGATTAAGCTGGCTTAATTCCAGGTGTGAGGATTGTATTTATGTCAACGTTATTAACGCGAATGCTGAAGTCAATGTCAGTCGCCCTAGGATTTTCCCTCCTAGTAACCCAAGGCGCAATGGCTGGCCCTAACCCTACAATTGAAGGGTCTACCGAATCGGCCCCCACTGCTGATATGATTTCCCCCGAAGAAGCTTTAGGGGTTCTGCAAAATCGTCCACAACTGAAAACTCCCTTAAACCGCGATACTAGCAAACAATTCACCGATGCTGGTTCTACTGAGTCTATGTCCCAAGTAACCAGTATTTCTGAGTTACAGGATGTTTCCCCCACGGACTGGGCTTATGAAGCTTTACGCAGTTTAGTCGAGCGTTATGGTTGTATTGTCGGTTATCCTGACCGCACCTTCCGAGGCAACCGGGCCACCTCTCGTTGGGAATTTGCGGCGGGGTTGAATGCCTGTTTAAATACCATTGAACGGTTATTACAAGAAAATGTAGCCGTTTTACGGGAAGATATTGAAAAGCTGAAACGGTTAGCCCAAGAATTTGAAGCCGAATTAGCGGCTTTGGGTGCCAGAGTTAGTAATCTCGAAGAACGGGTTTCCTTCCTCGAAGATCATCAATTTTCGACGACAACCAAATTAAGAGGGCAAGTCCTCTTTACTGCCTCCTCAGCATCAGGGGAACGGGCAATTGATTCTCGCCAACGAGATTTATTTAATCAGGGCAGACTGGGCGCAAGCACCCGTCGACGCATTGATGATAATGCGACTCTTGGGTTTCGGACTCGTCTCAATTTTGATACCAGTTTTACCGGAAAAGACCGTTTGAGAGTTCGTGTTCAATCTGGTAATATCGTCAACTACAATACGGCAACCGGAACCAACATGGCCCGCTTAGGACATGATATTCCTGAGAATGCTAACGTTGCATTGGACGATGTTTTCTATCGCTTCCCCATCGGTAACTTCACCGGTTTTGTCGGAACCAGTGCCATGGACATCGACAACATCTTTGATGTGGGCAACCCCTTCCTGCAAGAGTCGGGGACAGGTTCCTTGAATCGATTCCTGCGTTATAATCCCCTGGTTTTCCGGGGTAATGAAAACATTGGGGGCGGTTTCAACTATAGCTTGTTTGACAAGAAAGTTGTTGTCAGAGGTTTGTATTTAACGCCAACTGGAGATGGGAATAGTCCCGATCTCGGACGAGGTATGTTTAATGGTAGCTACAGTGCTGGGGGTCAGTTAGGGGTTTATCCTACAGACAGTCTAGGTCTAACCTTTACTTACCTTAACTCTTACTACGCTGAAGATCGTGTCAATACGAGTAATAGTAATGGTAGCCGTGTGGCCAGTAATCCGTTCTTAGGTGCGCCTGTCTTACAAGATAATTATGGGATTCAAGGGGACTGGCGCATCAACAAGACGTTCCACCTAACTGCTTGGGGGGGTTATGGTTTAGCCCGCGCCCAAGGAAGAGATACCAGTGGACGCGATCGCAGTGGGTTTGGTGCTGATTTATGGAACTGGAGTGCTAACCTTTCTGTCGTTGATGTCTTCAAGGAAGGGGCTGTTTTTAACGTTGCTGGCGGTCAATTTGTCACAGCCCGTCGTATTGATGCGTTTACGGGGGATTTAGCGGTTCCTGATAAGGATACCCCTTACATTGTTCAAGCCCAGTATATGTACCCTCTTAATGACAACATATTGTTAACCCCTGGTTTCTATGTGATCATCAATCCTGAAGGGGATGAGTTCACTAATAGTATCTGGGTGGGTGCTTTGCGGACTACTTTTGAGTTCTAAGACTGCTTACGTCTTGAGCTAAAATTAGTCTAATTCTGTAGGGGCAATTCATGAATTGCCCCTACTTTTTATTTTTTACAAAACCAACTCATCTAATTCACTATAATCAGGTAAGGTTGTATCAATGGATTTTCCTTGACGCAAAACAATGCGATCACTTTGATGACGGGAAAATAATTCACTAAAATAACGAGCTTTAAAAATCACTAAATCTGCACTTAAATCTACACCAATTCTTCCTAAATTGCTTAATCCCATTATCTCAGCAGGGGTTTTATTTACGCTACAAACCCAGTCATCATAAGCAGTATCTAAATGGGCAATTCTCACCGCTTCTTTTAATACTTCTAAACCATCATGATCCCCAAATCCATAAAAAGGATCTCGGCAATTATCACTAGCAAAAGCAACAGGAATTCCTGCTTTGTTTAAGCTATGAACATCAGTAATACCTCGCCAGTTTGGAGTGTGATTTGGGTTTCTATCCTGTAAATATAAATTACACATAGGTAAGCTGACAATACTAATATTGGCTTTTTTTACTAACTTAATTGTTTGGTTAATAACATCAGGAGATTGAACTGATAAACTACAACAATGACCACATAAAATCTTCCCTGTAAATTGATTTCTGATGGCTGCTTGAGCAATTTTTTGTAAACAAATTGAATTAGGATCTCCTGTTTCATCTGCATGAAAATCTAGATCTAAATTTCGTTCTTTTGCTAAACTAAAAAACCGATCTAATTGTTGATCTAACTGGGGATTCATATAAGCAACGCCCCCTAAAATTGATTGATTTTCAGCGACATAATCGGCTAATTGTTCTCCTTCATCTGTTAAAAAATAATCCAAGCCCACTAAAGAAACTGCTTGAAGTATAAGTTTATTTTGCCATTTTTTTTGTAAAAATTTAAACACCTCAAAACTTATTTTTGCCTGTTCCCCAAACGAATCTAAATGAGTTCTAATAGCAACGGTTCCCTGAGCATAACTACATTTTAATCCAAATTCCATCCGTTGATAAACATCTTCGGGTTTCCAATAGGTTTGAGCATCTTTTTTAGCCGTAATTAATGCTTGATCAAAAGTCCCTAATAAATTCGGCGATCGCTCCCAAATATGTCCCTTATCTAAATGAGTATGAAGATCAATAAATCCAGGGAAAATAATCCCTTTTTTTAGATCAATCCCAGGAAGATCTGGTAAAGTAGAATTACTCGGAAGAATTTGACTGATTTTACCTTGATAAATTTCTAGATCAATATTACATAATCCTTCTCTAGTTTGAGGAAAATTAGTCATATTTTCTAACAAACAGAAAGGAATATGAGCATTTTTGAGCCAATAGCGATCGCCTAAATTATTAAACATTTGTTGTGAGAATAAATTATATTAAAGTATACTTTTTAAGTAAGGGTTTTATAAAAGAACAAAAATTATTGTATTTCTTGAAATTCTCCTTGCAAGTATCTATGCAAGATTTCCTGACTTAAATCAACAACAGATGTACCTAGTTGATGGGCTAACCCTTGAATTTTTCGAGCATCTTCTACTGATAGCATAACTTCTATTGTTTGCCGATTTATATGACGATTTGCATACTCTCGATAACGATTAATTTCTTCAGAAAGATGATCGACGCTTTGCCATTCACCTTGTTCAACACTATCTAATATATTTTTTTCTTCTGGGTTTAGGGAGTTCATTGTTTAATTATCTCCTAAATATTTTTTGGTCATTTTACGACTAGGAATAATTGTTTTAAGAAAAATTTCCAAGTCAGTTTCTACAAAAGGAACAAGATAAACATAACTATCTAGTTGAACAATAAAAATTTTTTGATTAGGGTATTTATCAGCATTGTAATGTTGAATAACATCTAGTAGGTTGCCTTGTTGAATTAATTTTATAATATCATCAAAGGTAATTCCTCGTTCTTGCTGAAGTTGCCTGTTTTTATCCTCATTCCAGTTAAATTGTTTCATGGTTTGAAGTTTCTGCTTCAAGAATAGCAATTTTCGGGATGCACAATTTGATTGATTAATCAGATAAGCTATAGTTATGCTTTAGTTTAAAATAACCCTATCAAGAGCCATTTAGCCAATCCCTAATGTTACCTGAGTCTACCCTAAACCAACTCAAATCCGCCCTTCCTGATGGTCAACTACCCTCAAGTTATGGTGTTTACTTCAAAAATACCCTAGTTGCCCTTTGTCACGCCTTAGAAGACCATATTTTACAGAGTACCCCAGAGACTCCCGAACAATATCCCTTAGTGCTTGTCACTTTCCAACGAGGTAAATGGTATTTACAAGAGGCTGATCGTTATTATGACATTGCTCAATGTTCCCGTCATATTGCGATCGCAGCAGTGGCCGATAGTGGGTTTGAGAGTCATAAAACAGGGAAATTAGACCAGGTTTCCTTAGTTAATTTGGAAGAAGATGATCCCCTGATTCATGAATGGAATCTGATCATTTTAGCCCCAGACTATGCCGCTATGCTGCTATGTCATGAACTTTCCCCCGAAGAATATCGCGCAGATACCCAACCCCAAGTTGATACAGAGCGAAAATTCTACGGACTTTGGACATTTGATCGCACACCTGTAGAAAAGGCTGCTCAAATTTTAATCGAGGAAATGCGTCCTTATAACCCAGAATTAGCCGATAAATTAACTGAAATTCAAAGCCAAATCGCCACAATGCCTAGTGAGGGAAAAACCGATCTCAGTAGTGTTGTCTCCCGCATTGTCACCTATTTACAAACCAGTCAACAAAAATTAGTCACCATTAACCGTCAAACGCGGGAACTGGTAGACTTAGAAGGTCAGGCTCTGAGATTAAACCGCAATTTAGCCGCCAGTAAGTTACAAGCCTTTTTAAGAATGGCTCAACGGGTTGATGAAAGAGATAAAGATAATCCCATCGCCTCCCTACAGGTATCGGCCTTAGCAGAAACCCTGGGACAATTAATCGACTTACCTACCCTAAAACTCAGAAGACTCCGTTTGGCCGGTTTACTCTATCGTATCGGATTAGCAGAAGCCCCGTCAGAGGTTTTTAGACAAACCCCAAAACAATTAAACGATTCGAGTTATGCCTTTTGGCGCGATCGCTCAGTTTTAGGGGCCCACTTATTATCTACCATGCCCGAACTTGATGCTATCAAAGAGATTGTTAAACATCAATTAGAGAATTGGGATGGTAGCGGCAAACCCAATGGGTTAAAAGGGGAAGAAATTATGATAGAGGCCCGAATTTTAGGGTTAGTTGCCCACTTCCAAGAATTAACCCAACCGAGGGGCGATCGCCTTCCTCTGAGTTTAGGGGAAGCTTTAGAAAAATGTCTGGACTATCGAGATACTTGGTTTGATCCTACCTTACTCGACTCCCTGACTACGATCATTCGTCTCACGGAAATGGGGTTAATGGCGTTACCAGATAGGCCTAGTCAACTTCCCGCTATCTGGTTAGAAGAAGCGACAAAATGAAGTGCTGACTTCGACTTCGCTCAGTCAGCATTCCCTCAGTCAGCATTCCCTCAGTCAGCATTCCCTCAGTCAGCATTCCCTCAGTCAGC